>JACOUZ010000345.1 GCA_016177515.1 Acidobacteriota bacterium | reverse complement strand
GCGGGAGGCCGAGGCCGCCCTCCGGGCGGCGCGCGGCACCGGCCTGGACGTCCTGCTCAGCCTGTGCCCGCGCCCGCCGCGCCACCTGTTCTCCGGCGAGCGGCTCGAGGACGCCGTGCCTCGCCTGGTCGAGACCGGCGGGCCGGGGCTGCGCGGCATCCTGATCAACTGCGCCACGCCCGAGGTGATGGACGTGGTTTTTCCTCACTTCGCCCACCTGGAGCCCGATCTGCCGCACGGCCTGTACGCCCACCTCGGCGAGCCGGACGACGTCACGGGCTGGCGCCTGCCGGAGCGCCACGTGCCCGGGGCCTACGCCGCCTGGATGGAGCGCCGGCTCGACGAAGGGGCCCGCCTCGCCGGCGGCTGCTGCGGCACCAACCCCGGCCACATCGAGGCGCTGGCTGGCGTGATCGCGAGGCGCGCGGCCTGAAACTCCGGGCGCCCGGCACGGGAGCCGGGCGGGGTCCTACACCTCCCGGCGCAGGAGTCGGGTCGCCAGAAGGCCGGCTCCCAGGCCGAAGAGCGCCAGGATGCCGCACGGCACGAGGACGTCGCCCAGGCCCCCGCCCCAGGAGATCAGCTCGTGCAGGCCGCGCATGGCCCAGGCGGTCGGGAAGGCGTAACCGGCCAGGCGCAGCCAGTCGGGGACGACCTCCGCCGGCCACCAGCAGCCGCCGAGCGCCGACATCGCGAGGACGAGCACGATCCCCATGCCGGACGCCGCCTCGGCGGACTTGAACCAGGACCCCGACAGGAGCCCCATCGCGGCGGCGGTCAGGACGAACAGTCCGAGGACCGCCACGAGCCCCACCGGGGATCGTCCCCAGTCGATCCGGAACACGGCGAACCCGATGAGCAGGAACACCCCGACCTGGACGGAGGCGATGGCCGCGCGGCCGAAGGCCTTCCCGGCGAGGATCTCGCCGCGCGTCAGCGGGGACGTCGCGAGCCTTTGCAGGATCCCCTTCTTCCGCTCGGTGACGAGAAGCCCCGCGCCGTAGGTCATGGTCGAGATCAGGACGAACATCACCAGGTTGCCCGGTATCGACTGGTGGTAGCCGGAGGGGATGGCGCGCTCCACGGCCCACGACGACCGCACGCGCAGCGCGTCCTCGGCGGGCGGCATCGGGCCGAGCGCCTCGCCGGCGAGCAGCCTGACGATGGCGCGGTGCAGGGCGATCTCCGCCGCGAACGTCCCTTCCGCGCTGGCCCTCTCCGCTTCTTTCAGATCGAGGGCGACGTGCCGTCGCGCCGCGATCGATTCCTCGAACCCCGCCGGGATGGTTACCGAGCGTGGCGGTGCGTCCTTCCCGGCGGGGGCCAGCCCGCCGGGCGGCACGACGGTCACCTCGAAGTTCTCCGCGCGCAGGAGATCGACCAGACGATCGGCCAGGGCCGACGACTGCTGCTCGACGACCAGGAGTCCGATGCGCGTGGGGGTCGAGCGGGAGATGAACCCGAACATGTACACCCACAGGAGCGGCGCGATGAAGATCCAGAAGATCGAGCTCCGATCGCGCAGGGTCAGCCGCAGGTCCTGCCGGGCCAGCGCCAGGACCCTCACAACGCCCCTCGCAGGTGGCGGTGCCGCAGCGCCATCACGCCGGCCAGGGTCAGGACCAGGCCGATGATCAGGAGGACCGAGACCTCGCCCTGGACCTTGTCCCACCCGCCACCGGCCGCCAGATCGCGCAGCGCGCCGTGCGACCAGTAGGTGAGGGTCAGGCGCGCGATCCCCTCCATCCAGTCCGGGACGATCTGCGGCGGGAAGAGCGTCCCTCCGAGGAGGGACATCAGCATGATCAGGACGCCGCCGAAGGCGTCGCCCTGCCGCTCGGTGCGCACCAGGGAGAACACGAGCGCCGCGAAGCCGGTCGCCGCCAGCACCACGGCGGCCGAGGCGGCGGCGAGCGGCGCCACGGGCCCCCAGCGCATCCCGAAGGCCCAGCGCCCCACCAGAAGCAGGAGGACGGTGGCGATCGCGACCACCGCCGCCACCGAGACGATCTTGGCGATCAGGACCCTGACCGCCCCGAGGGGCGCGGCGAGCTGGCGCCGCAGCGTTCCCGTCTCCCCTTCCCTCAGCAGGTCCCGCATCTGGGTGTTGGCGGTGAACAGCAGGCCCATGATCATCACGCCGGGGAACATCCAGATCATGAAGTTCGGCCGGCCCTTGTCGGCCTCCTCCCCGGGCTCCTTGTCACCGGTCTTGACTTCGATGAGGGGCGGAATGAGGAAATCGTCGACGCCCCTGACGCGCCCATAGAGCTCCGTGACCAGAAGGGCGATCGCCTGCGGGTCGTCCCAGCCCTTCCCTTCGAACAGCCCGGCGATGCGTGGCCCACGGCCGTCGAGGAGCCGGGCGCCGATCGAGATGTAGAGGGCCGCGACCTCGACCCCCTGCTGGGCGATGACCGGCATGATCGAGGCGGCCGGGTTCTTCACCAGCTCCAGCTCGACGTTCCGCCCGTCGAACAGGTCGGCGCTGAGGTTCTTCGGAATCAGGATCAGCGCCGCCGCCTCCTCTTCGCGCAGCCGCCTGAGGCCCTCCTCGCGGCTCTTCGCCTGCCTGATCTCCAGGCGCTCTGCCGCCTCCGGGTTCTGCTGCGCGTTGGCCAGGGCGCGGCCGATCGGCCCCTCGTCGTGATTGACAACCAAGAGGTGCAACACGGGTGTGCGCTGGCTGTCGCCCCGCCCGCCGAAGGCGAGCGCCATCATGCCGGCCATGACCAGCGGAATGGCGAGGTTCAAGAGCAACGCGGCCGGGTCGGCGAACCGCCGCCGGACATCCTTCAGGACCAGCGTGGCCAGGGTGCGCATCAGGAAGAACTCCCCCGCCTCTCCCCCGTGCCTAGTCGCGCAGCTCGCGGCCGGTCAGCTTGAGGAAAACGCTTTGCAGGTTCGGCTCCTTCACGCGCAGGTCGTCCAGCTTCAGCCCGCTGCCGAACAGCGCGCGCACCAGCCCGGAGCAGGCGTCCGGGTCGCGCGCGGCGAACGAGGCGGTGTCGCCGTCGGCGCTCAGGAAGGAGACTCCCGGGCAGCGGGCGGCCAGCGCCTTCAGCCCGTCGCCGTCGATCGATCCCCGGACGCGCACGACCGGCCCTTCCCCCACCAGGCGCCGCAGCTCCGCCACCGTTCCGGCGGCCAGCACCCGGCCGTGGTCGATGATCGCCAGCCGGCTGCAGATCTGCTCCGCCTCTTCGAGGTAGTGCGAGGTGTACAGGACCGCGCGGCCGCTCCGGGCCTGGTCGCGCACCACGTCCAGGATGCGCAGCCGCGCCTGCGGGTCGATGCCGACCGTGGGCTCGTCGAGGAGCAGCAGGTCGGGAGCGTGCACCAGCCCCGCGGCGAGATTCAGCCGGCGCTTCAGCCCGCCGGAATAGGTCTTCACGCGCGCCGTCGCCCGGTCGGCGAGGCCGACCAGGTCGAGAGAGCGGCGCACCGCGTCCTCGAGCCCCGCGCCGGACAGGCCGTACAGCCGGCCCCAGAAGCGCAGGTTCTCGGCCGCCGACAGCTCCTCGTAGAGCGCGATGTCCTGGGGCACGACCCCCATCCGGGCCCGCGCCCTGCCGGAGCCGCCCGAGGCTTCCTGCCCGAAGATGAGGGCCTGGCCGGAGGCGGGCGGCAGGATCCCCGAGACGATCGAGATCGTGGTCGTCTTCCCCGCCCCGTTCGGCCCGAGGAGCCCGAAGATCTCCCCCGGCCGGACGTCGAACGACACGCCGTCCACGGCCACGGTCTTCCCGTAGGCGTAGCGGATGTCGGCGACCCGCAGCGCCACCTCCCGCGACTCCCGAGGCGTCGTCATCTTTCGGTCCCTTTTCCCTGTCGCCTGTGCCTGGTTACGAGCCCGCGGCCCGCTCGCCGGCCGGGACGTTAGCACGCGCCCTCGGGAGCGTCAACGCACCGCGGGGCGAAAGGTTCCCGGGCTCATTTCCGGAACTTGCCGGGGCGCGCGGGTCCGCGGGCCGGGTGGCCGCCGGACCGAGGACTGAGGATCGCCCTCTCGCCGGCCGTCAGCGGGCGCGACCTGCCGGTGCGGCGATCGTGCGCCACCAGGACCGCCTCCGC
>JACOUZ010000339.1 GCA_016177515.1 Acidobacteriota bacterium | reverse complement strand
GACGCCTGGCGCCTGTTCCACGAGGTGCGCGGCTGGAACACCGTGGTGGCCTTCCAGACCGCCAACCCGCTGCACCGGGGGCACGAGCATCTGCAGAAGTGCGCCCTCGAGATCTTCGACGGTCTGTTCATCCACCCGGTCGTCGAGACGACCCGGCGCGCTTACATCCGGAACGAGTTCCGCATCCAGGCGTACGAGGTGGCCCTGCGCGAGTACTTCCCCGCCGACCGCGTGGCGATGGCCCCCCTGCGGATCACGATGCAATACGCCGGGCCGCGCGAGGCGATCCTGCACGCGCTCATCCGCCGCAACTTCGGCTGCACGCATTTCATCGTCGGACGCGATCACGCCGGCTTCGGGAACTTCTACGATCCGTACGCGTCGCAGAAGATCTTTTCCGACTACGGCAGGGACGAGCTGGGCATCGAGCCAATCTTCTTCCGCGAATCGTTCTACTGCACGCGCTGCGGCGCCGTGGCCTCGGAGAAGACCTGCCCGCACGGGCGCGAGCACCACATCACGATGAGCGGCACCGGCGTGCAGGACATTCTGCGCTTCGGCTTCCTGCCTCCCAAGGAGGTCCTGCGGCCGGAAGTCGGCCAGGTGATCCTGCAGGGAATCCAGCCCAAGGGAACGGGCCCGGACGGCCACGCCATCAAGCCCGTGGGCGAGACGATCAAGGGCCTGTTCCCGTCCTACCTGACGCACACCCGTCTGGGCGGGCCGAAGCGCCCGCGGCCGCTCGACCCGACAACGCTCAACGCGCGGGATCTCGAGGCGGCCCTGCGCGACGCGCGCGACAACGCCTCGCGCGTCTACGAGCGCGTCTACGAGACCTTCGCCACGCTCTTCGACATCGAGCGCGGGGCCAGCTCCGCCCTCGTCGAGGAGGCGCGCCGCAAGGCGATTGCCATCCAGGAGGAGCTGATTAAGGCCCTGGAGCAGAAGCTGGCCATCGCCCCCGAATCGGTCGAGGATCCCTACATGTACCAGGACCGGCGGGAGGTGGTGCGCGAGCTCGAGGTGGCGCGCCGCATTCTCGCCGAGCTGCACGGGGGCGGCGGGACCGATTTCCGGGCGCGCGTCTGGAACCAGCGTCCCTACGAGGATTACAGAAGCTGACGCCATTCCGCACCCGGCTCGCCGTCTTGACAAAGGATCATCCTTGTGATGTATTGATTCCCGTTTTCCAACAGACCAAGCTGAGGGGGTGAGACCGTGGCCAAGAAACGAGCAAAGCGTAAATCGCCTCGACGGAAGAAGGCGGCACGCAAGTCTTCTGCAAGGAAGGCGTCGGCCAGAAAGGTCGCCCGCCGGAAGAAGAAGACGGCCCGCAGGGCCAGACCCGCGAGGAAGGCTGCCGCCCGCAAGGCCAGACCCGCGAAGAAGGCTGCCGCCCGCAAGGCCGCCCGGCGCAAGCCCGTGGCCCGGAAGGCAGCCCCCGGTATCACCTCCATTCCGACCCCCCCGAGCCCGGCTCCGGAGGTCACCCCCTCCTCGACGCCGGGGACGGGGTTCGCACCGACTTACGGAACCGGGTTCGGATCGTCCGACGAGGAGGAATAACCCTCCCCGCGGGTGAATGGGGGGAGGCCGGGACCGATCAAGCCGCCCGGAGGCCAATTGCGGCCCCGGGCGGCTGCTTTTTTGAGAGCGGGGCAGGCCGGACGTCGGTTGACACCCCCGGGACCAGGACTATATTGGGCCATGGATCTTGGACGGCACCTCATCGAACCGAGGCCCCATGGCGAACACGCCCATCTCTTCCTCCGAAGTGGCCTGGCGAAACGGGATCCAGTTCCTCGAGCGGCGCTCCTACAAGGAATCGATCGCCCTCCTCCGGCAGGCCATCGACCTGGAACGCACGGAGGGGACCAAAAACCCGAGAATGAAGTTCGTGTCGTACCTTGGACTGGCCCTGACGCTGTCCCAGGGGCGATCCGACGAAGGGTTGAAGCTCTGCGAGCAGGCGGTCAAGAGGGAGTTCTTCGACCCCGATCTGTATTGCAACCTGGGGATCGTCTACCTGCGGCACCGGATGAAATCGCCGGCCTTCGAAGCCTTCCAGAAGGGGCTCAACCTGAAGCCCGGCCACAGGCGGATCCTGGAAGAGCTGGAGAAATACGATCACCGCACCGAACCGGTCTTCGCGTTCCTGCCCCGCGGCCACGCCCTGAACCGCCTGGCGGGCCGGCTGCGCTTCCGCCTCCGCTCCCTGTTCGACGGCGCCGCACCCGAAAACAACTGAGCCCCGGCCTCGCGGCTCCGGTCCTCCTGGCGTGCCTGCTCCTCCCCTCCTATGGAGACGCATCGGCCGCTTCCCGGGACGAGGTGCGCCTGGGGGCCGGTGCCTATGTCGCCCGGGGCTTCGAATACGCCGGCAGGCCGCGCCCCGAAGACCAGGCCGAAGCCGAGCGGCTGTTCCACAAGGCCCTCCGCATCGACCCGGATCTCGCCCCGGCGCACGCCGGGCTGGCGCGTGTGTCCGTCTATCTCTACAACCTGGGCCTCGACGAGTCGGAAGGGCGCCTGCGGACGGCCCTGGACGAAGCGCGCCGCGCCGTCGCCCTGGCCCCGGACGACCCGCGCGCCGCGGCCACGCTGGCGCTGGCCCTGGCGACGGCGGACCGCCTGACCCCGGCCCTGGAGGAGGCCCGGCGCGCCGTGTCACTCGGTCCCGAATCGGCCGAGGCGCACCTGGCCATGGGGATCGTCCTCCGGCTGCGCAAGGACCTGGAAGACTCCCTGGCCGCCTGCCGCCGCGCCGCGGAGATCGCTCCCGACGACCCGCGCATCCTGACGGCCCTGGGCGACGCCCTGAGGGAGGCCGGGAGTCACTCGCAGGCGATGGAGATGTTCGGTCAGGCGACCGACCTCGACCACGAGGCAATCGCCCCGCAGCTCGGGGCCGCCGGCGCCCTGCTGAAGGCGGGCAATCTCCCCCTGGCCCGCCGCTTCTACGACCTTCTCCTGAAAGACTTCGACTACGGCGAGGGCCGGATCCGGCTCGGGGCGGCGGCCCTGCTGGTCTACATGCAGGAATTCGAGGCTGCCTTCGAGATGTACGGCACCGTGAGCCTCCCCGACGGCACCGCCCTGCCTGCCCTTCTGGCGCTCTACGGGAAGGGGTACTCCCTGACCCGCCTGGGCCGCGACGCAGAGGCGGAGTACTTCTTCAGCTCCCTCATCGACAGGGTCAAGAACGACTACGACGGCCCGGCCCGTGGCCGGGAAATCCTGTTCGACGCCTACGACGATTTGATCGCCTACTTCCAAAAGCGCGGCCGGGATCGAAAGGTCATGGCTCTCCTGAGGTCCGCCTGCGAGAGACCGCTGGTTCCGACCCGGCTGGCCCGGGCCCTGGCGGAGCGTCTGGAGGCCGGGAAGGAAGGCGGAGAGGCGGCCCCGGTGCTCGAGAAAGCCATCCTCGGGAGCGATCCCCTGGAGGATTCGCTGGAGCTGGCCGAGTCGGCCCTGAAGATGGTGCGCATGCGCACCGCCGGAGGCGCGCGCCGCCTCCCCGACGGCTCTCCCGCGGTTCGGGCGCTGGACGCCGTCCTGGAACGGCTGCGGCCGGGCGAGCCGGGGGCCGTCCACTATCGCCTGGCGCGCGCCCTGGCCCTCGCGCAGCGGAGCGAAGAGTCCCTCGCGAGCCTGGAGCGTGCGCGTGTGTCAGGCTATCTGCCCGCCGATCAAATGGCCGGAGAGCCTGATTTTGACCGCCTCCGCCAGACCGCTGCCTTCCAGGCCTTCCTGGACCGGAGGCCGTAGGCTCCGGCCGCCCCCGCTTCCCTGACACGGGGAGTCACTCTTGACAATCGGGGACGCGGCGCCGGCATCTTTTGTCTGACTCAATTGTGATCTGTCCAGTACCGCGGCACCTGGGGTCTTTCCGGCCATTTGGAAACCGTCGGTCCTAAGGCACTTTGCGCCCGGCAGGAGGCGCATCGTCCAGAAGCGCGACATGGTATCCCCCTTGCTCTATCAGCGGGGTGCGACGTGGTCCCGGGAAGAACGGGCGCGTCTCAGGAGGAGAGAGACAATGAAGCGCGCTCTTTTCAGTGCGGCGGTCATCCTCGTGATGCTCGCCGTCACCAGTACCGCTTCCGCCCAGGCCGTGGTGCGGGAGTCGACCTGCACGGAGGTCTACGGCTCGAACTCGATGACCTACGACTGCGGGTTCAACGTGAAGGGCTACGTCGTAGGGACGCCGGTCACCTTCACCATCAACTACAGCTGCACCGGCGGCTGCGGGCCGGTCGTGAGCTTCGGCCTGCGCAGCAGTGGGTTCACCCCGCCGGGCACCACGGGTCACATGGTGGGCGGCAAGCGCATCACGAACGGCGTCGAGCTGACGTTCGTCTTCGACGCGCTGAAAAAGGACCACGTCGGCAACGCCCACTTCAACCTGAACCTGAACATGGACGACGGCTCGGGCAACTGGTCCGCCAAGCCGTGCAAGGTGAACGTCCACCTGATGGACTGAAGGACCTGACGCCGGACGAGAGCCGGCGTGGGGGCTTTCGCCCCTGAGCCGCCCGCGCGGCGGCAAAAAAAGCCCGGCGCACGGAACCCCGATGACGAATCGGGCCCGTGCGCCGGGCGGTTTTTTTACCCGGCCGGCGTGACGGGGCCGGGCGGCGGCCCGATCAGGGGCCCATTGTGGTCCGCGATCAGGGGCGCAGAGTGGTCCGGGCGGCGCGCTCCAGGTTCACGGAGATCTCCTCGTCCGCGGCGATGATCGACTCCTTCCCCTTGGTGCCTCCGGCCACCGCCGTGCCGATCGCGCCGCCGATGACCGCGGCCCCTTTCGAGTCCTTGCCGAGCACCTTCCCGAGCAGCGCGCCGCCGGCGGCGCTGCCGCCGATGATCGCGGCCTTCTTTCCCGCGCTCCCCTCGGCCAGCCTGGTGAAGCCGGCCGCGATGGTCGCGGAGTGACCGTCCGGCGCGACGATCCGGTTGAATGAGATCGAGAGCGCCCCGCCGGTGTCCTTGAAGCCCTTCTTCGCCGGCTTGACGTCGCTGACCTGCCCCTGGACCCGGCTGCCGGCCGGGAAGGCGACGCGGTCCCCCGAGATCAGCGGGCTCTTCAGTGTCGCGCTCACGCTGTCACCGACCTGCGCGGTCTCCGAGGTGACCATCTCCCCCATCGTCAGCGCCAGCGCCGTGCCGGCCTGGATCGTCAGCGTGACCGGCTGGGGGGCCTGGGGCCTGGGAGGCGCGGCGGTCCGGGGACGCTCTTCCGGGATCGTCCCGGTGGCCGGCGACGTGTTGCGCAGCCGCTGGGGCCGGGCGGCCGGCTCCGATCGCTGCTCGTGGCGCACCTGCTCCTGCGGCGGCTCCGGCGCCGTCGTCCCGGCCACGCTGGTGTCGGCCGCCGGGGGCGGGGCCTCCTCCATCATCTCCGTGGTGTCGCTCTTCTGGCCCGAGCACGAGGCGGTGTACAGCAACAGGAAGGGAACAGCCGAAAGGACCAGCAAGGTACTGCGTCTTCGATTCATCTTCCTCCTCGTGGTGGATGGGGCGCACCCGCGCCCTGCCTGCGCATGTCTCCCGCGCGCGTTCATCATCATAGTGCCCGGCGGGGCGGAAGGCTACTGCTTCACCCGGATGCGGAGCGGCTCTTCGAGGACGACGGTGATGGGGGCGGTCGATCGATACACCGTCCTGCCGGCTCCATCCGTCTCCGGATCCGCCATTCTGGCTTCAAGGGGCGCGCTCGCCCCGGTCGGGGTGTCGACCCTTTCGAATTCCAACCGCAGCGCCGTCGGGGAGACCTCGGCCACCTTGCCCACGACGTTCGAACCGGAAGGCACGACCACCGCCCCGCCGACCGTCACCGCCTCGGTCACCAGGGCCCTGAACATGTCCCCCTTGCGGCTGGTCTCGGAGGAGAGCGTGTCGATGAAACTGAGCTTGATGGTCGTGCCCCGGGGTACCGTGGCGTCGCTCCAGCGCGCCACCGGCACCGGCTTGGTGTCGGGGACGAACCCCCCTGGACCGGGCGCCGGCTGCGCTGCGGGCGCCTGCTCCGATCGGGAGCACCCGCCCGCAGAGAGGAGCAGAATCGAAACTGTCGCGACGAAGCCCGGCACCGTGAGTCTCAATTGACGCCATCCCTCCTGCGATCGACGGCGGTTCATTCTAGCGTCTTTTGCTGTCTGTCGCACCCGGGCCGCAGGAACTCTTCCCGTCGCCATCTTCGTCCATGTGATTGAACGATTCCATCCAAGCGATTGGATAAAAGAGGTCCGGAAACCGCCTTCACCGCTCATGGCGATAACCTGCAATTTCAGAATAACTGTATTCAGATCAAACATTTGACTCATTAACGCAGCGTCGATTACAGAAATGGCAGCCTCCTTGCAACTCAAGGTATGCGCGCGGTTCTTTGCCTTGCCCCGCGCTGACTGATCGAAGACAAGTGTTGAAG
>JACOUZ010000346.1 GCA_016177515.1 Acidobacteriota bacterium | reverse complement strand
CTCCCCTGATCCCCGATCGCAGTTTCCCCCCTCCCTCACGGTTCCATCCTCAAGGGGGAAGGAGCACGCCTTCCGGCCAGGCCGGCGAAAGGAGGACATTTCCCCGGCGGTTGACCAAGAGGACGTGGACGCCCTCCAGCCGGAAAACCAGATCGAGGCCCCTCTCCGGCCCCAGTACGAAAACGGCGGTGGCCAGAGCGTCGGCCGGGAGCGCTTCCGGAGCCAGGACGGTGACGCTCTGGCACTTCCGGGCCGGGAGCCCGGTGGCCGGGTCCAGGATGTGATGGTACCGCTCCCCGCCGCGGAGGAAGAACTTCTCGTAATCCCCCGAGGTGGCCACCGCCGCCTGAGTCAGGCGGAGGCGGGCGATCAGGCCGGAGGAAAGACGGGGATGGCGGATGCCGATTTCCCAGGGGACCCCTTTCCCCTTCCCGCCGCCCACCCTGAGGTCTCCTCCGGCGTTGATCAGGAAATTTTCGATTCCCCTTCCCCTAAGGACGGCGGAGGCCCGGTCCACGGCGTACCCTTTGGCCACCGCCCCCAGGTCCAGCTCCATTCCGCTACGGGCCAGGAAAACGGTGGACCGAATCCGGTCCAGCCGGACCTTCCGGTAATCGACCAGAGAGAGCCTTTCCCGCAAGGCCGCCGGCGGGGGGATTTTTCCTTCCCGGAAATTCCAGAGACGGAAAACGGGGCCGATCGTGGGATCGAAGGCTCCCCCGGAAAGGCGGGAGACATGAAGCGCTTTTTCGATCACCTCCAATGTTTCGGAAGAGACCAAGGTCTCCTCCTTTCCGGCCCGGCGGTTGATCCGGCCGATCTCGCTGTCCGCCCGGAAATGGCTGAGCAGCCGGTCCAGACGCTCCACCTCGCCCATTCCCGCCGCGATGGCCTCTCCGGCCCGGTCCGGAGAGGCCTGGGCCACGGCGATCTCCACCGCCGTTCCCATGATGATCCGGGCCTGGCGATGGACGGACTCCTCCGGACTCTGGCCCGGCGACCGTGGCCTGGGCGCTTCTGGCGGGCGGCGTGGCGATCCTCCTGGTCGAGCGCTTCCGCCCCGGGACCGCGGTTCCGAGCCTCGATGGGATCGGCTTCCGGCAGGCCCTCGCCATCGGCCTGTTCCAGTGCGTGTCGATGTGGCCCGGCGTGTCGCGGTCCGGCGCCACCATCGTGGCGGGACTCCTGTCCGGCCTGGAGAGGAGGACGGCGGCGCACTACTCGTTCCTGGCGGCCGTCCCGGTCATGGCGGCGGCGACGCTTTACGATTTGACGAAGAGCTGGTCCCACCTGGGAAGCCAGGACTTCGCGCCCTTCGCGGTGGGGTTCGTGGTCGCTTTCGTCTCGGCCTACGGGGCGATGCGAGCGTTCATCGCCCTCCTGGGGCGCTACACCCTGCGGCCCTTCGCGTGGTACCGCATCGCCATCGCTCCGGCGGTCTATTTCCTGGTCAAGTGAGATGAGCTGGAAGCGCTGGCTTCTCGGGACGCCCCTCGAGACCGAACGGTTCCACGAGGAGCGCCTGCGGATCCCGATCGCCCTGGCCGTCTTCTCCTCGGACGTCCTGTCGTCGGTCGCCTACGCCACCGAGGAGATCCTGCTCGTCCTGAGCCTGGCGGGGCTCGCGGCCCTGGAGTATTCCATCCCGATCTCGGGGCTGATTGTTCTCCTCCTGGCCATCGTGATCGTCTCCTACCGGCAGACCATCCACGCCTACCCGATGGGCGGCGGGTCGTACAGCGTGGCGCGCGAGAACCTGGGGACGATCTGGGGGCTGATCGCGGCCTCCGCGCTTCTGCTCGACTATGTCCTGACGGTCGCCGTCTCGACCGTGGCCGGGGTGGCGGCCGTGACCTCGGCCCTGCCCGGCCTCCTGCACCACAGGGTCGCCGTGGGGCTCCTTTTCCTGTTCATCCTGGTGGTCGGCAACCTGCGCGGCCTGCGGCAGTCGGGGAGGATCTTCGCCCTGCCGACCTACATGTTCATCTTCGCGATGACGGCGATGGTCGTCACCGGCATCGTGCGCGCCACCCTCGGCTATCCCCCGGTCGAGGCCCCCGCGACCGCCCTGCCGCAGGCGTCGCACGCGCTGACGCTGTTCCTGCTGATGCGCGCCTTCTCGGCCGGGTGCGCCGCGCTCACCGGCATCGAGGCCGTGAGCAACGGCGTCCAGGCGTTCCGCAAGCCCGAGTCGCGCAACGCCGCGACCACCATGATGATCATGGCCGTCATTCTGGGATCCTTCTTTCTCGGCACGTCCTTCCTGGCCCACCAGTACGTCGTCGTCCCCGGGGTCGGGCAGACGGTCGTGTCCCAGCTTGGCCGGGCCGCTTTCGGAACTGGCCCTCTTTACTACCTGCTGCAGACGTCGACCGCCCTGATCCTGATGGTGGCCGCCAACACGGCGTTCGCCGACTTCCCGCGCCTGTCGTCGATCCTCGCCCGGGACCGCTTCGTGCCGCGCCAGCTCGCCAACCTGGGCGACCGCCTGGTCTACTCCAACGGCATCCTGATCCTGGCGGGGTCGGCGGGGTTCCTGATCATCCTGTTCGGCGGCGACACGCACGCCCTGATCCCGCTGTACGCGGTCGGCGTGTTCCTGGCGTTCACGCTGTCCCAGTCGGGCATGGTCGCCCGGCACCTGCGGCTCAAGGGGCCGCGCTATCGCCTGCACGCCGCGATCAACGCCTCCGGGGCGACGGCCACGGGCGCCGCCCTCCTGGTGATCGCCGTGACCAAGTTCACGCAGGGCGCCTGGATCGTCATCTTTTTGATTCCGCTGTTCGTGTTCTTCTTCCTCAAGACGCACCGGCACTACTTCTACGTGCGCCAGCAGCTGTCCCTGCG
>JACOUZ010000328.1 GCA_016177515.1 Acidobacteriota bacterium | reverse complement strand
TCGGCCGGCCTCTTGAATTGCGGCTCCTACCGACTGACCTTCACCGCCTACGCCGGCCGGACCTACTACCTGATGATCGGATCGCCGTTCGGGCTTCCGGGGGGCCGCCTCGTCCTTTCGATCACCGGGAGGCCTCTGCTGTCGATTCAGTCCTCGGTGGACGCCTACGGCTCGATCGACCCGCGGGCCGGTGCCGCCTTCATCCACGGGACGGTCACCTGCTCGCGGCCGGCGCAGATCACCGTGCACGGGAGAATGGAACAGGGCCCCGATTCCGTCGCCGGGGACTTCGAGGTCGACGTGACCTGCGATGGAACGGCGGCGTGGTCGGCCCGGGTGATCCCCGACGCCACCGGGCACAGGCGCGGGAGATTCACGGGCGGCCGCGCGAGTGTCTACTTCCTCGCCGTGGGCACGGCCCTGGACGACCCGGGCGAATTTGCCAATCCGTCGACCGGCCAGGCCACGGTCCTCCTCAAAGGCGCGATCTCCACCCGGCCCGCCCCTTCCCGCGGGACTCCGCGGACGGAGCGGGCCCAGCGTCCCATTCCACGTTGAGGCTGCCATTCAGACCTTCGTACGCCTGACGCTGACGACCTGTCTGCTCGGAGGACAGTGGCTCGTCTTCGACGCCCGGGCGGGCGACGCGGTCCAGGCGATTGGGGATCCCGCGACGGTGGTCGCCGCGGACCAGGCGGTCGGAGATCCCGCGGTGAAGGTCGCCGCGGCGATCGACCAGTTGCGCGGCGTCCACATCGAGGCAATGTCCGCCGCGGAGAAGTCCGCCCTCGGCCAGCGCCTCGACAGGGCATGGGACACTCTCTACGATCACCCTGATGCCGCGAAGAAGGCGATCCTCGCGGTCCTGGCGACCGAGCGCGACGACGGCTTCCTGCTGGTCGACCTGGCCAACCTGCTCACGACTCTTGACCCGAGGTCGCTCGAAGCGGCCGCCGGCGGGCTGTCCCGGGCGGACGTGACGGCCCACCCTTCCGGGACCTTCCACGCCGCGTCCCGCATGGCGGCGGGTCGCTGCGGCGCCTGCCTGCCCGCCGTCATCCGAATCCTCGAGATAGAGGACGCGCACACCCAGATCGAGCAGCACGCTCTGCCGATCGACCCGCAGCTGATGCTGACCTTCACGCTCGGACAGTACGGCGACGACGCGATCGGCCCCGTCAGCGCGAAACTCGCGTCCGACAACTGTGTCGTGAGGGGGAACGCGGCGCTGGCGCTCGGCCTGCTGCAGCCCCGGTCGATTCCCGGGGAAATCCGCCGGATCGCGGCCGGGGATCCCTGCGATGAGGCGCGCCGCAAGGCATGGATCGCCCTCGGCCTCCTCGACGACCCGCTGCTGGCCGGAAGCGCCACCGCGCGGCTGGAGAGCTCGCCGAAGCCGTCGAAGGATGAGCGCCTCGGGATCGTGCTCGGCCTGGCGTCGTCGTTCTCGCCGGCGGCGCGGAAACCGCTCCAGGCTCTGGCGGCGGACCCCGAAGCCGATGTCGCGTCGGCCGCGAAGGAGGGCCTGGATGGATTCGAGGAGATGGAGAAGAATATGGCCCAGGTCAAGATGCAGCGCGCCTCGGGGCCGTCGCCGAAGCGCTCGAAGGTGTTGCGGCGGATCGAGAAGGCCGTCAAGGAGGGTCGCATCGAGCTCGAGGGCGGGGCCGGCGACCTGCTGGCGGCCCTGACCGCCGCCGACATCCCGCTCCTCAATCGCGCCCGCGCGTTGGTGCTCGGCCGTCTGTCGGACGAGTGTCTCTACGAGTACTACCCGCTGACCTACGCGGTCCGCGCCTTGCGCAGGTACCTCGCCCCGCCCGGCGAGCCGCCCATGGACCGGGACTGACGCAGGTTGCTTGACGTCTGCCGCCCCGCTGCTTACCGGGGAGCGGGGGCCACCGCCCGCAACTCCGCCTGTGCGCGCACGACTCCCCCCTTGACCACGTATTCCAGTCGCCGCAGGTTGCGGACATCTTTCGTCGGATCGGCGCCGACGACCAGGAGGTCGGCGCTCTTTCCCTTCTCCACCGTCCCGAACTCCTCCAGCCGCCGCATTGCCAGAGCGCCCGAGCGCGTCGCGGCGACCAGCACTTCCATCGGGGTCATCCCGGCCGCCTGCATCGCCTCCATCTCGGCGTACACGGAGGGGCCGTGCAGGGTGAGCGGGTTGCCGGCGTCCGTTCCCATGGAGATGGCGATGCCGGCGTCGCGCACCGCCTTCAGGTTGGCGGGCGCCATCTTGCCGAAAGTCGCGAAGCGCTCCCGGCGTCTCCGGTCCGCAGCGGGATCGTCCGCCTTCACCGTGAGGCGGGCAGTCTCGGCGACATGGGCCAGGGTGTCAGCGTCGACGCAGCCGTTCGGGTCGTCGACCGCGGGCGCCTTCTTCTCGACCGCCGCCTCGCGCAGCCGCCGGTAGCCGTCCACGACGGTCAGGGTGGGACAGTAGATCGTCCGGTTCTCCTTCGCCAGGCGCAGGAACTCCTCGTCCACCGGGACGTCCCCCACGCTGTGGACCAGCAGACCGGCCCCGGCGCGCAGCGCCACCTTGGCCTCGTTCAGCCCCATGGCGTGGACGATGAGCGGGATCTTCCGTGCCCGCGCCTCCTCGCCCGCAGCCAGGACCGCCTTCGCCATGTCGTCGAAGTTCCTGTCGGCGACCGGGATGAACCAGATCTTCACGGCATCGGTGCCGTGGGAGGCGAGGTAGCGCACTCCGGCCCGCCCGCTCTCCTCCGAGCCGAGGTAGATGAACTGTCTGTCGGCCGGGAGGTTCAGCCAGAAGTCCCAGGTGGACAGGAGCGGTCCCGCCGCGGCGACGCGCGGCGCCAGCGGATCGGCGGCCCCGCGCCCCCGCAGGTCCCAGGTCCAGGAGTAGCCCCCGACGTCGAACACCGCCGTCACCCCCGAGCAGAGATACGACCGCAGGAAGCGCTCCGGGCGGGCGCGCAGGCCGGCCTGGACCTCTTCGTACGGATAGCGGTCGCGGACGTCGAGCGCGTCCGGCCGGCCGTCGGCCCAGCCGGTCTGCGAGAAATGGACGTGCGCGTCGACGATCCCGGGCGTGATCCAGGAACCCTTCAGATGCAGGACGTCGATCCCTTTCGGCGGAGGGCACGCGGCCCGGGACCCGGCGCAGTCGATCTTCCCGCCGCGCAGGATCACGACCGCATCGCGAACGGCAGGCCCGCCGGTGCCGTCGAGAAGGGTCACGCCGACCAGCGCCCGCGGTGGAGGCGGCGTCCCGGGCGGCGCCGGGAACGCGGTGCTGACGGCGATCTTCCAGCCGTCGGTGACCTCGCCGCCGCCGGTCTTGCCGCTGCCCGTCTTGACGAAGAAGCGCTCGGAGATCCCGGAGTCCTCCCGCGCCCCGTAGCGCACGCGGTAGCGGTACGTCCCGTACACCAGCCCGGGCCGGATCGGCACGAGCTGGAGGTCCAGCCCCTCGAAAAGATCGGGCCACTCCTCGCCGGTCTCTTTCGCCAGCGGCTCGTACCCCAGCCGCGCCCCCTGCGGCCCCGTCCGGGCGAATGTTGCGGCCTGGAGGTAGCACGCCAGGTAGGCCTCGCGGTCGCGCCGCCGGATCGCGTCCAGGTTCTTCTCGAACAGGGCGCGCGCCGCCGCCACGTCGTCGGCCGCCTCGGCAGCCGCCGGCCCCGTGGTGTCACGCCCGGCTGCGGCGGGCGGCAGGAGCAGCGCCATCACCGACAGGTGCCAAACTGCGCGACGCAGATCAATGAACCGGCGCATGGTCTCCCCCCTGATCATGCGAGGCCGAATCGTATCACCACGCCGGGCCTGCCTGCCGGCTCCGACGCGAGACTGATTCGCGTGGCCGGCGCGGTCGTTCTGGGCTAGTGTCGATCGAGCAGTAGACATCGGGAGGTGACGATAATGAAATCGTTGACCGCCGCTGCGCTGTTTTTCCTGCTGGCCTTCCCGGGCTGCGCGCCGACCCTGCCGCCCGGACCGGGGCCGACCCCGGGCCCCTCTCCGACTCCCATCACGGGCGGGTTCGATTGCGATCACGCGCCCGCGCTGTCGGGCGTGGTCGCCGTGAAGGAGCCGATCGCCGGAAGCTACATCGTGGTCTTGAAGCCACAGGCGGCCGCGGAGGGCGCGGCGGGGGCGCCCCCGCAGTCCGGAGCAGGCGGCAGCGCGCGCGCCCGGAGCAAGGCCGAGGTCGCAGGCGAGGCTCAGAAGATGGCGGCGGCCTATGGGATGCGCAACGTGCGGCCGTTCGCGGCGGCGATAGCCGGGTTCGCCTGCTCGGTCGACGCCGGCGGCATCGAACGGCTGGCGCGGGATGAGCGCGTCCTGTTCGTGCAGCAGGACGGCCGCAAGAAGGCCACCGCTGTGGCCTCCTGGGGCCTCGACCGGATCGACCAGCGGGACCTGCCGCTCGACGATCGTTTCGAGCCGGGGTCGGCGGGCGCCGGAATCCACGCGTACGTCATCGACACAGGCATGGACGTCAATCACGTCGCGTTCACCGGCCGGGTGGGCGAGGGCTTCTCCGTCACGGGCGACGGGTTTGGCGACGACGTCGGTCACGGTACGCACGTCGCCGGCACGGTCGGCGGGACGGCGTTCGGCGTCGCCACCCGGGTCGTCCTGCACCCGGTGCGCGTCCTGGTCAACGGCTCCGGCTCCGACGCGGACGTGATCGCAGGGGTCGACTGGGTCACGGACCACGGGCAGCGCAACGGCTGGCCCGCGGTGGCCAACATGAGCCTGGGCGGAGGAGCGTCCCCGGCGCTCGACCTCGCCGTCTGCAACTCGATCCGCGCCGGCGTGACCTATGCCGTCGCCGCCGGCAACGACGGTGCCGACGCCTGCAACGATTCCCCGGCCCGCATCCTCCAGGCGATTGCCGCGGGCGCCACCGAACGCGCCGACCGCCGGTCGTCCTTTTCGAACGTGGGCGCCTGCGTCGAGATCTTCGCCCCCGGAAGCGATATCACCTCGGCCAGGAACGGCGGCGGATCCACCTCGCTGAGCGGCACCTCGATGGCCTCGCCGCACGTGGCGGGAGTGGCCGCCCTGTGCCTCGAGCGCGCGGCGGGATCGACCCCCGACCGGGTGCGCGCGTGCGTCCTCGAGCACGGCAGTCGGGACAAGCTCGGTGCCATCGGGGCCGGATCCCCGAACCTCCTTCTCTATGCCCGGGACCCGTAGCCGCCGGCGCGGCTGCGCCGCGCTCGTTCCTCTGCTCGCGTGCCTGATCGCGGCGCCGCCCGGCGGCTGCGCCGCCTGCGAGGAGCCCGCGGCCGCCCCCGACTTCGAGACACGTGTGGCGTTGAGGAACGCCGCCGGCGCCGTGGCCAGCGAGTTCCGCGGCGGCGAGGCGATCACGTTCGTCGTGACCCTCCGCAACCTCACGGACGCTCCCCGTACCCTGACCCTTCCGACGAGCCAGACGCACGATGGCCTGGTTTACGACGGGAACCGCAAGGAAGTCTGGCGTTACTCCGCCGGCCGGATGTTCGCCCAGGTGATCACCGGGCTGACGCTCGCGCCCGGCGAGTCGCGCGTCTTCACCGTGACCTGGAAGCAGATCGACGCGCAGGGCAGGCCCGTGCCGCCTGGCGGCTACGAGGTCGTCGGCCTGGTGCCGGGCAGTGTCCCCGGCTGCCGCTCCGGCGCCGTCCCCTTCACGATCGGTCCGCCCGCCGGAAAGCAGCCTGCCGCGAAGGACCCTGCAGGCTAGGAGCGCGATGCTCTGACCCGGTCCAGGCTCCAGATCCCCGGGCCCTGTGCCGAGATGAACAGGAAGACGAAGCAGTAGAGCGCCGCAAGCTCCCCCTTGTTGAGGACCGGGAGGAGCGCGTGCGTGCCGTGCCCCATCCAGTACGCGAAGGCCATGAACCCGCTGCACAGGAACGCCGCCCAGCCGGTGAACAGACCGAGCATCACGAGCAGGCCGCCGAAGAGCTCGATGGGGCCGGCGACGTAGACGATGTAGGCCGGAGCCCCGGTTTGGGGCTCCCCGGGGAAGCCGAACAGCTTCTGCATGCCGTGCCACAGGAGCAGGAAGCCGGCCACGATGCGCATCAGCGCGTAGGTCTGGGAGGCAAAGCGACTCATGAACGGGGTCATCCGGTCCGTCCTCCCCGAGGCGCGCTTGGCGCCGTTGCCGATTGGCCTCGATGCGCCTTCGGCTCCGCGATCGGATCGAATCGAGGCGCTTCGGGCGACGCGGCCGATCAGTGGTGCGGTTTGTGCCCCTTCGGTTTCCCCTTCTCCGGGTGCGCCCCTTTCGTGCCTTTGGCGGCGTGGTAGGGGCGGCCCTTCTTCTCGGCAACCACGACCGCGATCGAGCGCCCCTGCCCGCGGGCCCGCGCCAGGTCGTAGGGCCTCATGCGGGCGGCCCGCGCGCCTATCTGCACCTGCACGAGCCCCGC
>JACOUZ010000327.1 GCA_016177515.1 Acidobacteriota bacterium | reverse complement strand
TCGAAGCCGCGCGGAGCCGGATGCTCCACCCGGA
Organism: Acidobacteriota bacterium; assembly: GCA_016177515.1. Lineage (GTDB taxonomy): Bacteria > Acidobacteriota > Polarisedimenticolia > Gp22-AA2 > Gp22-AA2 > Gp22-AA3. The sequence goes on along the minus strand of JACOUZ010000327.1, from coordinate 9,429 downwards.
CCGGCCGCCTCCGGGCCCGGGGCCCTGATCGGCGAGTTCGCCCGGCCGATCCAGTTCCTGGAGATCATCCAGGAGCGCTTTCCCGAGGCGCGCATCGGCCCCTGGGATCGCGCCCTGGTGGCCTGCCGCGTCGGCCGCGACAAGCTGCACTGGGCCTCCGACGGCCGTCACCGGCTTTACGACCTGGAGCGCGACCCTTTGGAGACGGACGACCTGGCTGCGGCCCGTCCCGATCGGGTGGCCGCCCTGGCCGCCCGGGTCGAAGCGTGGCTAAGGCGCCCCGGCTCCCGCCCGCCTCTCCGCCTTCCCGACCCCCCGGCCGCGCCCTCTCCGCCCGCGCCCTGAGCGACCCCCGGTCAGCGTGGCGGGCCACACCGCGTCGCGTGGCCTGGCTCGGCTGCGGGGATCGGCCAGGCAACCTCCTTGCCTCGCCTGGCCTCGAAGGCCCCGCGCCGCGGTGTGGCCCGCCACTCTCGCCGGGAAACCCTCCGGGAACGCGCGTGGAGTTCGCTCCGACCGGGAATCCGGAATCGGTTCCAGGGGGGTGCCCGGAGGGATGTCGGGTCAGATTGGCGGGCCACACAGCGGCGTCCCGCCCTGCGCCCGCCGGGTCGTGTGAGACCTCGCGGCCGGGGCCCCGCCGCGCGCATTGAAGCGCGGTGGGCGGACGCGAGGCGAACCGAGGGGAGGCGTCGCGAAGCGACGCCGGACCCGTGCCCGGCGAGCGCAGGGCGGGACGCCGCGTTGACAGGCCGAAAAGCCGGGTGCTAGCATGACGGCCTTCGTCCGGTCCAGACCGCGTTCCTGCGTGCCGGTACTTGTGAAAAAAGTCACGAGCTGACGGGCCGGCGTCCCCGGCGGCGCCGGCGGTGGTCCTGGGGAGAGGGCGTGATCGATTACGTTCCCATAGGTCTGCAGCTCGTGTTCGCCGCCCTGCTGGCGGGGGCGATGCTGGGGCTCTCCTCCCTGGTCAGCCGCCGGCCGCAGAGCCGCACCGACCTGAGCCCCTACGAGTGCGGCGTCGATCTGCTCGAGCCGGGCGGCAAGCGCTACACCATCCGCTTCTACATGGTGGCGATGCTGTTCATCCTGTTCGACATCGAGGCGGCCTTCCTGTACCCGTGGGCGACGGTGTTCAGGGACCTCGGACTGCCGGGCTTCTTCGAGATGGCGATCTTCATCGGGGTCCTCCTGGTCGGGTTCCTGTATTGTTGGCGGCGCGGCGCCCTGGACTGGGACTAGGCTCCCGGGAGACGACGTGGAAGGCCCCTTCATCGAACCACGGCCGCCGCGTTTTGCGGTGGATCGCCTGGGAGAGCGCTTTCCCGGCGCGGTGCTCGAGGTCGCCGAGTTCCGCGGCGAGATCACGGTGCTCGTCCCGAAGGAAGTGATCGTCGAGATCGCCCGCTTCCTGAGGGACGATCCCGCCACGGCCTTCGACATGCTGACGGTCGTCACCGGCGTCCACTACCTGGGCCGCGACTACGACTTCGAGGTCCTGTACCACCTCTACTCCGTCGCGAAGAACCACCGGCTGCGCCTGAAAGTCCGCCTGCGCGGGAACGAGACTGTGGACAGCGTCACGTCCGTCTGGCCCGGGGCGAACTGGCCGGAGCGGGAGGCGTACGACCTGGTCGGCGTGCGCTTCCACGGCCATCCCGACCTCAGGCGCATCATCATGCCGGAGGACTACCCGCATCACCCGCTGCGGCGGGACTTCGACGTGGAGGGGGGGCCTTCGGAGATCCGGCCGGAAGGCCGCGTGGCGTCGCCCGGCTTCCGCGACATGGAGAGCGTCTAGATGGACGATGCGCGCGCGCAGCCGCCGTCCATGCGCCCGGTCCCGCCGGAGACGGAAGACGCCCTGCACGGCGACACCATGGTCGTCAACATGGGGCCGTCGCATCCCTCCACGCACGGGGTGCTGCGCCTGGTGCTGAGGCTCGACGGCGAGGTCGTGAAGGCGGTGCAGCCGCACGTCGGCTACCTGCACCGCGGCATGGAGAAGATCGCCGAGGGGATGACGTACAACCAGTTCGTCCCCTACACCGATCGCCTCGACTACCTGGCGCCCCTGTCCAACAACGTCGCCTACATCCTGGCGGTCGAGAAGCTTCTGGCCATCACCGTGCCGCCGCGCGCGCGGGTCATCCGGGTGATCTGCTGCGAGATCGCGCGCATCTCGGCGCACCTTCTCTGGCTCGGGACCGGGGCGCTCGACCTGGGCGCGGCCACCGTCTTCTTCCACACCTTCCGCGAGCGCGAGACGCTGTACAACCTCATCGAGTCCCTGACCGGCGGCCGCCTGACGACGTCGTACACCCGGGTGGGCGGGCTGTCGCGCGACCTGCCGGCGGGCTGGGCCGATCGGCTGGGGGAGTTCACCCGCGCGTTTCCGAAGGTCCTGGACGAGCTCGATTCCCTTCTGTCGCGCAACCGGATCTGGATGAACCGCACGCAGGGGGTCGGACGGATCTCGGCCTCGGACGCCATCGCCATGAGCCTCACCGGCCCCAACCTGCGCGGCTCGGGGGTCGCCCTCGACCTGCGCAAGACGGAGCCGTACAGCGGCTACGAGGCCTACGAGTTCGACGTGCCGGTCGGCAGGGAGGGAGATGCGTACGACCGCTACCTGGTGCGCCTGGAGGAGATGCGCCAGAGCGTGCGCATTCTCGACCAGGCGCTCGGCCGCCTGCCGGACGGCGCGATCGCCGTGGACGATCCCAAGATCACCCTGCCGAAGAAGGAGCGCGTCCTCACCAGCATGGAGGAGCTGATCGAGCAGTTCATGCTGGTCACCGAGGGGATCAAGGGCCCCCTGGGCGAGGTGTACCACGCCATCGAGGCCCCCAAGGGGGAGCTCGGCTTCTACCTCAAGAGCGAGGGGGACAAGTCGCCCTACCGCCTGCACATCCGCTCCCCGTCGTTCATCAGCCTGCAGGCGGTCGAGAAGATGGCGGTCGGCGGCCTGCTCTCCGACCTGATCGCGGTCGTCGCCAGCCTCGACCCGGTCATGGGCGAGGTGGATCGGTGACGATCCCCGTCCACCCGGAGACCGACCGCCGGATCGACGATCTCCTGGCGCGCTTCCCGCAGAAGGGATCGGCCCTCCTCCCGGCCCTCTATCTCATCCAGGAGGAGAGGGGGTGGGTGTCGGAAGAGTCGATGGAGTACGTCGCCGGGAAGATCGGCCTTTCTCCCGCCTTCGTCTCCGGCGTGGTGTCGTTCTACACGATGTTCCACAGGCGGCCGGTCGGCCGCCACCACATCCAGATCTGCCGCACGCTGCCGTGCGCCTTGCGCGGCGCCGACTCCCTGATGGCCCACGCCCGGAGCCGCCTGGGCATCCGTGACGGCGAGACGCGGGCCGACGGCAGGTACTCGCTCGTGTCGGTCGAGTGCCTGGGCGCCTGCGACCGGGCGCCTTTCCTGCAGATCAACGACCGGGAGCACGGGCCGGTCGACCCTGCCGGACTGGACGACATCCTCAGGAGGCTGGAGTAGGGACCATGGCGTTCGAGCCGCTCCTCACGCGCAACGTCGGCCGGCCGGGCTCGGAGGCCATCGACGCCTACCTCGCCTCCGGCGGCTACCAGGGACTGAAGCGCGTCCTCCGGGAGTTCACTCCCGAAAAGTTCGTGGAGGAGGTGAAGAGCTCGGGCCTGCGCGGCCGCGGCGGCGCCGGGTTCTCGACCGGCATGAAGTGGGGCTTCCTGCCGAAGGGCAGGGAGAAGCCGCGCTACCTCTGCGTCAACGCCGACGAAAGCGAGCCGGGCACCTTCAAGGATCGCCTGCTGATCGAGAAGGACCCGCACCTGGTCCTCGAGGGGATCATCGCGTCCGCCTATGCCATCGAGTGCAACCTGGCGTTCTTCTACATCCGCGGCGAGTTCCACCAGGGACACCGGATCTTCCAGAAGGCGGTCGCGGAGGCGCACGCCAGGGGGTACCTCGGCAGGAACATCCTGGGAAGCGGCTTCGGCCTCGACATCATCATGTATCGGGGCGCCGGGGCGTACATCTGCGGGGAGGAGACCGCCCTGCTCGAGTCGCTCGAGGGGAAGCGCGGCTACCCGCGCATCAAGCCGCCGTTCCCGGCTCTGGTCGGCCTGTACGGCTGTCCGACGATCATCAACAACGTCGAGACCCTGGCGAACGTGACCCTGATCGCCGAGCGCGGCGCCGCCTGGTACGCCGCCATCGGCCGGCCTCCGAAGAACACCGGGCCGAAGCTCTTCTGCCTCTCCGGCCACGTCAAGCGGCCCGGCGTGTACGAGGCGCCCCTGGGCGTGCCGTTTCTGGAGCTCCTGAACGAGCAGGCCGGCGGCATGGCGCACCCGTCCCGGCCGCTCAAGGCGGCGGTCCCCGGAGGATCGTCGATGAAGATCCTGCCGGCGTCGAAGTGCGACGTGCTGCTGGACTTCGACTCCCTGGCCGCCGCCGGCACCAGTCTCGGATCGGCCGGCGGCATCGTCATGGACACGGGCACCTGCATCGTCGGCGCCCTCCTGAACCTTGCCCGCTTCTACGCCCACGAGTCGTGCGGGCAGTGCACGCCGTGCCGGGAAGGGACCGGCTGGCTCGTGCAGATCCTGGTCCGCCTCGAACGGGGGGACGGCCGGATGGAGGACGTCGGCCTGCTCGCCGACATCGCCGGCAGGATCGAAGGGAACACCGTCTGCCCGTTCGGCGAGGCAATCGCCTGGCCGGTCGACTCGTACGTCAAGGAGTTCCGCGAGGAGTTCGAGGAGCACGCCAGGCGCAAGGCCTGCCCGCTGCGGGCGGCCGCCGGGCGCTGAGGAGAGAGATGGCCGAGCCGAGGTCCTGCGAGCCGCGCTTCAGCCCCCCGCCGCACCAGCCGAACGTGCCGGCGCCGGGCGCTGCGGCTACGGGCGCCGCGCCCGCCGCTGCCACTCCTGGCGCCCCGGCCACACCGGCGCTCCCCCAGGCCGGGCCGGACGAGGTGGCGCTTCTGATCGACGACCGCCCCGTCGTGGTCCGGAGGGGGGCGACGGTCCTGCAGGCGGCCGAGAAGGCCGGCATCCTGGTGCCGCACTACTGCTACCACCCGGGAATGAGCATCGCCGGCAACTGCCGCATGTGCCTGGTCGAGATCGAGAAGATGCCGAAGCTGCAGATCGGCTGCGCCACGGCCGCTACTCCCGGCATGGTCGTGCGGACGAACAACGATCGCGTCAAGGGGGTGCGCGCCGGCATCCAGGAGTTCCTGCTGATCAACCACCCGCTCGACTGCCCGATCTGCGACCAGGCGGGGGAGTGCCGCCTGCAGGCGTACGAGAAGGACTACGGCAGGGGAGAGAGCCGCTTCGTCGAGGAGAAGGTCCGTTTCCCGAAGCGCTACGACATCGGCAGGAGCGTCCTGTTCGACGCCGAGCGCTGCATCAAGTGCACCCGCTGCGTCCGCTTCTGCGACGAGGTCAGCCGGAGCCACGAGCTGGCGCTGTTCAGCCGCGGCGACCACGCGATCATCGGCACCTTCCCGGGCCGGCCGCTGGACAATCCGTATTCCGGCTGCACCGTGGACGTCTGCCCGGTGGGGGCCCTGACCTGGAAGCCGTTCCGGTTCAAGGCGCGCGTCTGGTTCCTGAAGAACGTCCCGTCGGTGTGCGCCGGCTGCGCGCGCGGCTGCAACGTCAACCTGGCCGTCTTCCGCAACCGCATCCACCGGATGGCGCCGCGCCCCAACCTGGACGTGAACGCCTACTGGATGTGCGACGCCGGCCGCCAGTCGTACGACTCGCTCTACAGCCGCCCGCGCTTCGAGCGGCCGGTCGTCCGCGCTGTCCCGGCCGCGCCGCGTGCGGGCGAAAGCGCCGCCGCGGCGCGCCCGTTGCGGGAATCCCCGGATCCCCGGGCGGAACCGGCCTCGCTGCGGGACCGGGCGCTCGACCTCGCGGCCGGCCTCCTGCGCGAGGCGGCCCGCAAGGGGGGCCCGAGGGCTCTGGCGGCGATCGTCTCGGCTCGCCTCTCGGTCGAGGACCTCTACCTGGCGAAGCGGGTGCTCGGCGACCTGGCCGGCGTGGCGCGCCTGGCGGTGCCGCCGCACGAGGAGGGGGAGGACGATCACCTGCTCATCCGCCGCGATCGCACGCCCAACGCCCGCGGCGCCGAGCTTCTGGGCTTCGGCGCCCCGTCGGCGGCGCGGGTCAGGGAGATCCTGGACGATGTCGCCGCCGGCCGCGTGCGCGGCCTGGTCGTTCTGGGGGAGGACCTGCTCGCGATCCCGGGCGTCGCTCCGGCCATGGTCGAGAGGCTCGAGGCCTTGATCGTCATCGACTGGTGGAGGAGCCCGACCGTGGACATTGCCCACGTGGCGCTGCCGGCCTGCGGCTACGGCGAGTTCGAAGGGACGGTGGTCAACTGCCAGGGCAGGGTGCAGAGGCTGCGCCCGGCGCTCCGGCCACCGGGGGAGGCCGACCCGGCCTGGCGCATCCTGCGCGACCTGGGGCGCCGCTTCGACCTGACGAACGAGTACGCCGCGCCCCGGGCTGTCTTCGACGAAGTCGCGGCGAAGGTCCCCGCTTTCGCGGGCCTGAACTTCAGCGCCCTCGGCGATCTCGGCGCTCCCGTCCCGGGGGCGCCCGCGGGGGGCGCCGCCGGCGCCCCGGCGGTGGAGGCCTGACATGGATCCGACCGTCACGCGGGTCCTCGCCGAGGCGTCGGTCAAGATCGCCCTGTTCTTCGGCGTGGTCCTCACCGTCATCGCCTACATGACCTGGGTCGAGCGCCGCGTGTCGGCATGGATCCAGGACCGCCGGGGGCCCAACCGGGTCGGCCCCTTCGGCCTGCTGCAGCCGCTCGCCGACGGCATCAAGTTCCTGTTCAAGGAGGCGATCACCCCGCCGCACGTCTACCGGCCGGTCTACCTTCTGGCCCCGGCGCTGATCTTCATCCCCGCCCTGGTGACCTTCTCGGTCGTTCCGATCGGGCCGACCATGAGCCTGTTCGGCCGTCGCATCCCGCTTCTCATCGCCGACGTGGACAACGGCATCCTGATCATCCTGGCGTTCGCCTCGATGGGCGTCTACGGCGTCGCCTTGGCCGGCTGGTCCTCCAACAACAAGTACTCCCTGATGGGGGGGCTGCGCTCCTCGGCCCAGCTCATCTCGTACGAGCTGGCGATGGGGATCGCCATCGTCGGCGTCCTGATGGCCACCGGGTCGCTGCGGCTGACCGACATCGTCACGCACCAGATCACAAACGGCTGGAACGCCCTGTGGCAGCTCCCCGGCTTCCTGATCTTCGTGACGGCGGCGTTCGCCGAGACCAACCGCCTGCCGTTCGATCTCCCCGAGGCCGAGACCGAGCTGGTCGCCGGGTACCACACCGAGTATTCCGGCATGCGCTTCTCGATGTTCTACATGGCCGAGTACGCCAACATGATCACCGCCTCGGCCCTGGCCACGACGCTCTACCTGGGCGGGTATCACGTCCCCGGCCTGGCCGCTCTCGGCCTGCCGGAGAACGCGGCGGCGATCGTGCAGGTTCTGGCCTTCTGTCTCAAGGTCGCGATGTTCCTGTTCGTCTTCGTCTGGGTGCGTTGGACGCTGCCGCGCTTCCGCTACGACCAGCTCATGAATCTCGGCTGGAAAGGGCTCCTGCCGATCGCCCTGGCGCACGTCCTGTGGGTGTCGTTCCTGGTCCTGGGGGGCCGGGCCTGAGGGGGGAAGACGTGGTCGTCCGCCTGCTACTGGGCCTCATCTTCGTCCTCGTCGCCTTCGCCGTGGTGCGCGCCCTGGCGCCCGCCCGCGCGGCGCTCGCCGGGATCGTGCTCGGCGCCGGCGCCGTCGTCCTCGTGGCGCTGAACCGCCAGGCGATCACGAGCGTCGAGTTCTGGGCCGGGCTGTGCGGCTTCGCCGCCATCCTGTCGGCGCTCCTGATCGTCATCCATCCCAATCCGATGGTGTCGGTCCTGTTCCTGATCGTGAACCTGTTCTCCGTCGCCCTTTTCTACCTGATCCTGAACGCGCAGTTCCTGGCGGCGATCCAGGTGATCGTCTACGCCGGCGCCATCATGGTCCTGTTCCTGTTCGTCGTCATGCTTCTGAACCTGAAGGCGGAGGAGGGCCTGCGCGGGGGCGGCGGGCCGCAGCGCTACGGCGCCGTCGTCCTGGGCGGGCTGTTCGCCGGGCTGATGTTCCACGCGCTTCGGAACCGCGGCCCGCGGCCGTACTTCGAGCCGGGCTCGTTCGACTCGGGCTTCGGGACGGCGCGCGAGCTGGGGCGGCTCCTGTTCACGCGCTACCTGTTCGCCTTCGAGGCGGCGTCCCTGCTGCTCATCGCCGCCATGATCGGGGCGGTCATCCTGGCCAAGCGGCGGATCCGGTGATGCGCGTGGAGTTCTTCCTGCTCGTCGCGGCGCTTCTGTTCACCATCGGCTGCGTGGGCGTCCTGGTGCGGCGCAATGCCATCGTCATCCTGATGTGCATCGAGCTGATGCTGAACGCGGTGAACCTGACGTTCGCCGCCTTCGCGCACGAGAGCCAGTCGATGGCCGGGCACGTCTTCGTCTTTTTCGTCATGACCGTGGCCGCCGCCGAGGCGGCCGTCGGGCTGGCGATCGTCATCGCCCTCTTCCGGCGCCGCCGGACGACCGACGTGGACGACGCCAGCCTGATGCGCTGGTGAGGTGATGCTCGAGCTCCTCTGGCTCGTCCCGCTCCTGCCGTTCGCCGGCTTCGCCGTGAACGGCCTTCTGGGCGCCCGCCTCCTGCCGCGCCGCGTCGTGGCGGTCGCCGCCTGCGGCGCGGTTTTGGCGTCGTTCGTCATCTCCGCCGGCGCGGTCCTGGAGCTCGGCAACGCGCGCTTCACCCAGACCCTGTTCGAATGGATGCCGCTCGGGCAAACCGCCTCGGGGACCGTCCTCGCCGTGAGCTGGGGGTACGCGCTCGATCCGCTCTCGGCCGTCATGATCCTGGTGGTCACCGGCGTCGGCTTCCTGATCCACGTCTACTCCATCGGCTACATGGAGCACGAGTCCCGCGCCGGGTTCGCGCGCTTCTTCTCCTACCTGAACCTGTTCATGGCGATGATGCTGACGCTCGTCCTGGGGGCGTCGCTCCCGGTCGTGTTCGTCGGCTGGGAGGGGGTGGGGCTCTGCTCGTACCTGCTCATCGGCTTCTGGTACGACCGGATGTTCGACGAGAAGGCGAAGATGTCGTGCGCCGACGCCGGCCGCAAGGCCTTCATCACCAACCGGGTCGGCGACACCGGCTTCATCCTGGGGATGCTGATCCTGTTCGCCGCCACCGGGACGCTCGACATCCAGGGGATCCTCGGGAGCGTCGGGACGCTCGAGCCGGGCCTGTGCACCGCCGCGGCGCTCCTCTTGTTCCTCGGGGCGTGCGGCAAGACGGCGCAGATCCCCCTGTACGTCTGGCTCCCGGACGCCATGGCCGGCCCGACCCC
>JACOUZ010000067.1 GCA_016177515.1 Acidobacteriota bacterium | reverse complement strand
TCGATGAACCCCTGGATCGTGCCGGGGTAGTCGGCCGGGTAGGCCGCGATGCCGACGCTGATCGTGGCCCTGAGACGCTCCTCCCCGGCGCGCGCCTCGAGCCTGGCGACGCGGGAGCGAATCCGCTCGGCGATGCGGGTGGCGCCGTCCAGATCCGTTTCGGGAAGGAGGACGCAGAACTCCTCGCCCCCGTAACGGCAGGGAATGTCCGCCGCGCGCATGGTCTCTCGGATCACCTCGCCGACCCGCTGCAGGTAGCGATCACCCGCCAGGTGCCCCAGCCGGTCGTTGATTTCCTTGAATGTGTCGAGATCGAGCATCAGCACCGTGAACGTGCTGCCGTACCGCCGGGCGCGGGCCTGCTCCTCGGAGAGCTTGCGGTAGAAAAAGTCGCGCAGGTACAGCCGCGTCAGCTGGTCGACCGTCGCCATCTGGAAATTGCGCGCGTTCTCCAGGGCCACCGCGGCCTGCTGCGAGATGGTGCCGAACACGGACAGGTGGTCCACCGTATACACGCCGGGGCGCGGGCTCTCGACGCACAGCACCCCGATCGCCTCGCCGTTGAAGACCAGAGGGGTTGACATGATGGAACGGACGTCGGGGCCCAGGATGACCGGCGCGCACGGGAGGGAGTCCCGGTCCACCTCCAGGTCCTGCACCAGGAGGGGCCGCCTGGACTCGAGGACCCAGGACGTGAACCCCTGGCCGAGGGCCCGCTCGGGGCGCGGCTGGACCAGGCCTTCCCGTGTCACGTACTCGACGTACGACTCGTGCGGCGCCCTGTGGTAGAGCGACAGGAACAGGTGCGGCGCGTCGAGGATGCGCAGCATGTGACGGCTGATCTGGGCGAAGACCACCTCCGGATCGAGGCTGGAGTTGATCTCGCGCCCGATGGTGTTGAGGATGCGCAGCTCGCGCGATCGATCCTGCAGCTGCTCGTTGGCGTGGCTCAGGTCGTTGCGCGCCTGATTGAGCTTCTTCAGAAGGCCGCTGGCCAGCAGAATGGTCGCCGCCAGGGGAACGTAGCCCCAGATCCCGGCGGCCGCATAGAGCAGCGCCAGGCCCAGGGTCAGGGGCATGGTGAAGACCTCGAGGGAGCCCAGGTAGCGGACGTAGGTCGCGAGGTGCGGCAGGACCGGCTCGCCCTTGAGGAACATCGCCGTCGCCATGATGGCCACGTTCGTCAGGTTGTAGGCCAGGAAGAGGGCCGCCACGGAGCCGACCGTGCCCCAGGTGAGCGTCTGGAACTGCCAGTTCGGCGCCATGACCCACGACAGGTACTGGCCCGCCAGCGCCGTGGTCACCAGGCCGCCGGTGTTGAGGCTCAGGACCTGGAGGAAGGGGTTGTGCAGGCGCGATTCCCGCATGCGCAGGTGGCAGCCGAGGACCGCGCCTCCGAACGCGACCATCAGTGGCAAGGGGGGCGGCAGGACGCACAGGGCCGTCATCAGGTAGGCCATGTCGAGCGAGATCGACAGGCTGGCCCGCGGGTAGATGGTGAAGCTGAAATACCAGGCGAACCCGATGAACATCGAGAAGACGAGCACCGGCAGGAGCTCGGCCCGGACCATCTCGCGCGCGAGGTATCCGTGCCACGCGACCATCGCGGCGGCGCACGCACCGAGGGTGTAGGCGTAGATGCGGAAACGCTTCTCGTTCTTCTCCGCGGTTCGGCGCTGCTCCAGCCTCTCCGCAACCGCCAGGGTTCCTGCAACCGACACACGTCCCCCATGGTCTCTGAAAGCACAAATCTAGGTGCCGCGCCAAGGGCGCGCAAGCCATGCGATTGACAGGTCCCCCCGGCAATTCCTAAACTGCCGTCGATTCGGCCGGTTTCGAACCGCACGGCGCTCTTCGCCGCCCAGGTGGATCCGCAGGGGCCGGGGAGGTGTTCTGGGACCGCAGCGCTCGAGGGGAGGCATGTGACATCGCCCGGGCAGGAGGCCCTGGTCCTGACACTGCCGGGCGAGCCGGCCCTGGCGCGCCTGGCCCGCCTGGTGACCTCCCATTTTCTGAGGCAGAACGGGGTCAGGGCCGCGGCCGCCCGGCGCGGGGCGCTTGCCGTTGAGAAGGGCTTCCGGAGGCTCATTCGGGCCGCCTCCCGATCCGGTCGCGGCGGGCGCGCTCTGGTGCTCGTTCTGCAGCCTCTTCCCGCCTTTCTCGAGGTCGTCGGGCGTGCCGCGGGCGGTCCGAAGACCCGTCTGCTGCGGCTGGTCCGTCCCCGTCCCGCCTGAAGGGCCCGCCTCATGATCGAAGCCGCATCGTGCGCCCCGGGAGTCACGCTCGTTCTGGGGGCCGGAGGGGCGCGCGGTGTGGCCCACGCCGCCGTGCTGCGCCGCCTGCGCCGGGAGGCGGTGCCGATCGATGCGATTGTCGGCTGCAGCGTGGGCGCCATCGTCGGAGCCATGTACGCGGCGGTCGGGATGGATCCGGACGAGATGCTCCTGGCCGCGCGGCGCCTCACGGCGGGATCGCTCCTGGCCTTCGCCCTGTCGCGGTGGAGGGTGCCGGGCCTCTCGGAGGCGGCCGGCCGGCGCGCCGGGGCGATCCCGGAGTACCTCGAGCGCCTGGATGGCGCTACCTTCGGGCGGCTGCACCACAATGTGCGCAGGCTCGGGGTGCTGACCTTCGACATCGTGCGCCGCGAGGAGGTGTTCGCCCTGGGCGGCCCGGGTCTGCCCGAGCCGCTGCCGCTGTCGTCGGCGGTGAAGGCGTCGGCGGCCATCCCGCTGCTGTTCCCGCCGCTGCGCGCCGAAATGGGCGGTCGGCGGCGCTACCTGGCCGACGCCGGCTGGTTCACGGCGGTGCCGATTGAAAGGGCGTTCGCGCCGCCGCTCCGATCGCGGCGGGTCATCGCCGTCGACCTCTCGTTGATCGTCTGCCCCAGGCAGGCGCGGCGCTCTTACTGGCAGAATCTGCAGCAGGCGTGCGGCGATCGCCTGCTGGTGCTGCGCCCGGACGTGCGCGGCTGCGGGACGATCTTCCCGCGGCGGGGCGACCCCGCCAGGCTGGCCGAAGCGGGGGAGGCCGCCGTGGAACGCTGCCTCGGCCCTCTGCGAGACTGGGGGCGCGCCAAAGCCACGTCCCCCGCCGGTTTTCTTGACTACCCCGGGGGCAATTGCTAGCATGCGCTCCCATTCTCGGAGCAGCGCATGGGCGCCCTCGGCGTGATCGGCGGCAGCGGTCTGTACCAGATGGCCGGCCTCGAGGATCGGCGCGAGGAGAAGGTCGGAACGCCGTTCGGAGATCCCTCCGACATCTACGTCCTGGGCCGCCTGGCCGGCCGCGACATCGCGTTTCTGGCGCGGCACGGCCGGGGCCACCGGATCCTCCCTTCGGAGATCAACTTCCGCGCCAACGTATACGGATTCAAGGCGCTCGGGGCCGTACGCATCGTGTCGGTGAGCGCCGTCGGCAGCCTCAAGGAGGAGATTCGACCGCTGGACGTCGTGCTGCCGGACCAGTTCATCGATTGGACGCGGCACCGCCCCTCGACCTTCTTCGGGGGCGGAGTGGTGGCGCACGTGTCGCTGGCCGATCCGGTCTGCCCGGACCTCCACGCGTCGCTCTTCGAGGCGGCCGGAGCCTGCGGCGCGCGCGTCCGGCGCGGCGGCACCTACGTGTGCATCGAAGGCCCGCAGTTCTCCACGCGCGCCGAGTCGCGCCTGTACCGGTCTTTCGAGGCCGACGTGATCGGCATGACCAACGTCCAGGAGGCGAAGCTCGCCCGCGAGGCGGAGATCTGCTACGCCACCCTGGCCATGGTCACCGACTACGACTGCTGGCGCGCCGGCACCGATCCCGTGACGGTCGAGGAGGTGGTGGCGCGGCTCCAGGACAACGCCGCGATGGCCCGGGCGATCCTGGCGCGGGCCGTCGTCCGGCTGCCCGAGGCGCGCTCCTGCCCCTGTGCCGCCGCCCTGCAGAACGCCATCCTCACCGACCCCGCGTCCGTCCCCCGCGAGTCCCGCGAGCGGCTGCGCCTGCTGGCCGCGAAATACCTGGGCTGAACCGTGTCCCTCCTGGTCATCGGATCCATGGCTTTCGACTCCGTCAGGACCCCATACGGCGAGGCCTCGGAGGTGCTGGGCGGCTCGGCGACCTACTGCGCCGTCGCCGCCTCCTACTTCACCGACGTGCGCGTGGTCGCCGTGGTCGGCCGGGACTTCGGCGAGGAGCCGATGCGCCTGCTGCGCGGCCGCCGCATCGACGTGTCGGGGATCGAAATCGCCCCCGGGAAGACCTTTCGCTGGTCCGGCGTCTACTCGGACGACCTCAACGAGCGCACGACGCTGGCGACGCACCTCAACGTGTTCGAATCGTTCCGGCCGAAGATCAGGAAGGAGGACGCCGCCTCTCCCCACGTGTTCCTGGGGAACATCGATCCCGATCTGCAGGCCCAGGTGCTGAAGCGCCTGCAGCCGCGCCTGTGCGCCTGCGACACGATGAACTTCTGGATCGAGGGCAAGAACGAGTCGCTGAAGCGCCTCCTGTCCGAGGTGGACGGCCTGATCATCAACGATTCCGAGGCCCGCCTTCTGGCGGGGGAGCTGAACACGGTCGTGGCCGCGCGGCGCCTCCTGTCCCTCGGGCTGCGCTTCCTGGTGATCAAGAGGGGAGAGTACGGCGCCGCGCTGTTCGCAGGGGGGCATTACTTCGCCGTGCCCGCCTATCCGGTGGAGCGTCCGGTCGATCCGACCGGAGCCGGGGACAGCTTCGCCGGCGGCTTCATGGGCCACCTGGCCCGATCCGGCGAGCCCTCCGCGAGGAGCCTGCGGGAAGCGATGATCTACGGCAGCGTCCTGGCGTCGTTCTGCGTGGAGGACTTCAGCCTGAGGCGCCTCGGCGCTCTCACCGAGCGGGAGATCGAAGCGCGGGCCGCCGAGCTCCGGGACTTCCTCAGCCTCGACGGTCCCCTGGCCGGGCGATGAATCCGGCCACCCCCGCCGGAGAAGCATCATCGCTCGCCCGGTGGGTCTTCCTCCCGGCGCTGCTGGCGCCGGTGGCCGTTCTCCTGGGGAGGGCCGCCGGCGGCCCGATCCTCCTTCCCATTCTCGCGACCCTGGCGGTCTATCCGGTGCTGGCGCTCCATCTCCTGCAGCAGAGGCCCCGCGCCGCCGCCGCCGCGACCTTGCTCTGGGCGGCCAGCCTCTCTGCCTCCGTCACCGCCGCGACGGCGCTCGACCCGGACGCCATGCAGGCCGTGGTCCTCAACGGTCCGGTCTACCGGGACGAGATGTTCGCCTTCATCCGGAACGGCCAGGGCAGGGAGGGCGATCCGGCGCGCTTCCTGCCGCAACACCTCCTGCACCTGGGGGCCTTCTGCCTCCTGGCATGGGCCTCCGCGGGGCTTCTGGGGATCGCCCTGGGCGCCCTCCTGGTCGGGTACATGTCGTTCTACGTCGGCTCTCTGGCCGCCGCCGGCGAGCCCCTGGCTGCCCTGGCGTTCGGCTGGCCCCCCTGGGCGGTCCTGCGCGTGGTCGCCTTCGTCCTGATCGGCGTGGCGTTGTCGGAGCCGCTCCTCCTGGCGATTCGCCGCCGCCTGCCGGGAGCCGCCGGGCCGGGCCCGGGGCGACGACAGGACGGGGAGTCCTCCCGCGCTGCGCCGCCCGGCCGGCGCGCGTGGTACCTGACGGCGGCCGGGCTCCTCGCCGCGGACGCGTTCCTCAAGACGCTTCTGGCGCCCGCCTGGGCGGCGCTCCTGCGCCCCTGTCTCGATCCTTGACAGTCCGCTCCACGGGCCGCTACGATTCTTTTCTCAAAAGAACTCCGCCGCGAAAGGTGCGCATGCCGGCGCGTGTCGTGACCGGAAACCTGGACGGGAAGGGGCTGAGGGTCGGTCTGGTCGTCAGCCGCTTCAACGATCTGATCAGCGAGCGGCTGCTCCAGGGAGCGCTCGATTGCCTCATACGGCACGGTGTCCTGGAGCAGGACATCCTGATTGCCCGCGTGCCCGGCGCCTTCGAAATCCCCGTCGCGGCGCGCCGCCTGGCGCTGTCCGGGAAGCACGATGCCGTGGTCTGCGTCGGCTGCGTCATCCGCGGCGAGACGTCGCACTACGAGCAGGTGTGCGCCGAGGTGGCGCGCGGCGTCGCCGCCGTGGCCCTGGAGGCCGGGTTGCCCGTGACCTTCGGCGTCCTGACCACCGAGAACCTGCACCAGGCGATCGAACGGGCCGGCGCCAAGGCGGGCAACAAGGGATGGGACGCCGCCCTGGCGGCCATCGAGATGGTCTCGCTGTTCCGGAGCATCGAGTAGCCATGGGCGCGCGCCGCCGGGCCAGAGAGTATGCCCTGCAGATGCTGTACCAGGCCGAGGCCTCCGGAGTGCCGATGCAGGAGGTGGCGGCCTCCTTCTGGGGCGATCGGGAGATCCCGCAGGACGTGCGGGCGTTCGCGGAGCGGCTGGCCAGCGGCACGGTCGGGGCGCAGCACGAGAGCGACGCCCTGCTGACCGGGAGCCTCGAGAACTGGCGCCTGGAGCGTCTGGCCATCGTGGACCGGAACATCCTCAGGCTGGCGGTCTACGAGTTCCTGCACGAGCCGGAAACCCCTCCGATCGTCGTGATCGACGAGGCGATCGAGCTGGCCCGCCGGTTCGGCGGGGAAGACTCCTGGCAGTTCACCAACGGCATCCTGGACGCCGTCCGCAAGAAACTGGAGGCGGCGGGCACCCTGCGCCGCTGACCCCTCTCCCGCCTTCCGTTACATTCCTGTAATTCGCGCTCCCGGGTGGCGATAGGCGTAATTGTGCCTAGATTTTATCCCGTGATTCGGCCACCTCAGGGAAGCGGCTGCGCCGCCTCCGCCGGCCTGACGGTCGTGGTGCGCGGAATGGAGAACCGTTGAGCGTCATCGGCAACCTCGAGGACCTGGCCTTCCCGGACGTCCTGCAGATCATCCATGCCAGCCGCCGTTCGGGAACGCTGATCCTGTCGCTGCGCGACGGGGAGCGCCGCGTGCGTTTCCGTGACGGACTGATTCGCGGCGCGACCCTGGGCCCCGGGGGGCCCGAGATCGAGGATCTCCTGCTCCGCCGCGGGCGCGTCGACGAGCGCGCCCTGATGGAGGCCGCCTCCCGGGCTGGCCGCACGGGGGAGCTGGTGGCGGAGGCCCTGGTCGGGATGGGAGCGGTGTCACAGGAGACGATCGATCAGGTGGTGCGCGAAGAGCTGAAATCGAGCCTGCGCTCGGTGATCCTGGCGCAGGAAGGGGAGTTCCGCTTCGAGCTCGAAGAGGAGAGGCGGCCGCGCGCCGAAACGGTCCTCCTCCTCGCCGAGAGATCGGTCCTGCGACGGGTCCTGGAGGATGAGCTGGAGCGGGGCGGTTTCAAGGTGATGCAATGCAACACCTCCGCAGAGGCCCTGGATCGCGCCCGGCAACTGGCCGGCGGAGGGAGGGCAGTGCAAATAGGGAGCGCAATCTGTATCATCGGGCTGGCCGCGGCGCTGGCCGTAAGCCTCGCCTGCGGCAGCGGGGATGACGGTCCGGACG
>JACOUZ010000337.1 GCA_016177515.1 Acidobacteriota bacterium | reverse complement strand
GTCATCAGACGTTCCACCATCTCCGGGACCAGGACAGTGCCCTTCGGGAGTTTCACCGGCTGCTCAGGCCCGGCGGCGCACTCCTGTTCGCCGAGTCATGTCGCCGGCTCATCGAATCGCTGCTCGTCCGGATCTTTTTCAGGCATCCCATGCATTCCCAGAAATCCGCCCAGGAGTATCTCGCCATGCTACGGGCGGCGGGATTCGAGATCAAACCCGGGGGAATCTCCACGCCCTACCTCTGGTGGAGCCGGCCCGATCTGGGTGCGCTTGAGTGGCTTGGGCGGCCGGTTCCGACCGGGCGGGAGGAGACCCTGGTCAACGTGGCCGCCACCCGCCTGGTCTCGAACAGCCCGGGAGATCGTGACTGCGAGGATGACTCCTCTCAATCGCGCGCGACCTGGAACGGAGGATCGTGATCGAATCGTTTCTTCAGGACCTCGTTCCAAAGAGACTTCCACACCCCCCAGCCATGGCCGCCGTCCCGGCGGATGACCTTGTCCGGGTGAAGAATCTCGGCCACAAGTTCGTGCGCGGGGCTCAACACGCTGTGATCCTGGTAGTAGCCGAAATGGGCATCGACGGCCACCATGTCGATCGGGGGGCTCCGAGCCGGCACCCCGGTCGCCTGTCGAATGGCGAGACGATTCCCTGTTCCCTTGTCCAGGAGCGTCCGTGAGGACCCTTCGACGCTGCGGTCATCCATCACACGGGAGTGCTAGGCGTTGCCCAGGACCGCATTCATCGTCGGCTTTTTCAACCAGCCGGCGATGTCCTCGCCGAGAACCTTGACGCAACGGCCGAATATCGAACACGTGCCCTTGAAGCCACCCCATGCACCTCCCCCGGAGTAGCGGGCAGCCGTGAAACTACCGATCACCTTCCCTTCCTCCCGGAGTTCCCCCTTGACCGTGACTGATTTGGGCCCCGACCAGGCGCCTCCTCCGCTCCCCACGACGCTCACGATCTCCAGGACCAGCACCCTGCCTTTGTCCTGCTCGATCGGATCGGCGGTGAGAACGACCTGGGGGTCATCCTTCGCGGAGCTCTGGATGAATTCCGGAAGTCTCGTTTGGAGCTGGCACTCCTGCTTCACGGTTGCGATGACGCCGCTGTGCTCCGCAAACGGGATCACCGTGCTCACCGTGACGACCGCTGCCGACGCCTTGGCGGCGACGGTCGCAGGCGTGAAGACCACGCTTGCGAGGATCACGACCAGTGGAGACAAAAGGGAGAGTGGAATCCGCATGGTTCACCTCCGGAGGCTCGTTCGGTTGGAGAATCCTCGCTGGCACCATCCCAAGCGACCCCTTGATTGCCATTCTCTCACCAAGGAGCCGCCAACCGAAAGGAAAAACCCCGAGGCTGTCGCCGCTCGGTACGTCAGGATCCGGCTGCCGCTGAAGCGAGCTGCCAGGCAGGATTCCGTCAGTGGATGGGAATGGCGGATCGGCATGTGTCGACCTGCCCCGCATGATCAGAGCAGGGGCGGATACGGGCCAGTCCAGGCTGAGATCGTGCTAGACTCGCCTCACCGTCCGGAAGTGCCAGAAGGCCCTGTTCGTCACCGTCGAGGATCACGAGTCGTTGAGCGACCTGATGCGAGCTCGGAACGCGCTCCAGAAGGCGGCTCTACCCGCGCGTGCCGCGTTGAATGCCGCAGCGAGTCAGGCCGGCCCTCCCGGGCGCCTTGGGGACGGAGGTTCGCGATGCACGACGTAGCCATCATCGGCGGCGGCCCCGGAGGCTCAACGGCCGCAAATCTCCTGGCGTCGACGGGCCACGATGTGGTCCTTTTCGAAAGGGAGCGTTTCCCCAGATTTCACGTCGGAGAATCGCTTCTGCCCCACAACATGCGGATCTTCGAGAGGCTGGGCATCGTGAACGAAATGAAGCGGCACTTCATAGAGAAATGGGGAGTGGAGTTCGTCTCGTCGAACGGTGAATTGACCCGCCTGTTCCATTTCGATGAGGCGATTGACCCCCGGTACCCCATGTGCTTCCAGGTGCCGCGCTCGGAGTTCGATCACCTTCTGCTCCGGCAGGCTGCCGGCCGGGGCGCGCGGGTGCACGAAGCCACCACTGCGAAGGATCCTCGCCAGCAACCGGACGGCACGTGGTGCATCCCGGTTGAGAATGAGCATGACGGTCCGCGGACGGTCCGCTGCCGCTTCCTCGTCGACGCCAGCGGTCGCGACGGGCTCCTGGCGCGACAACGGGGCCTGAGGAACATGGACCCGCGGCATCGCCGGGCAGCTGTCTTCGCGCATTACCGCGGCGTGCCTCGGCGTGCCGGGCGCGACGCCGGCAACATCGTCATCGTCATGATGCGAGACGGATGGTTCTGGCTGATCCCGTTCTCCGACGGGAGAACGAGCGTCGGCGTGGTTGCCGAGGGCAAGCGTATCCAGGAGCAGGGCCTGCCGGCCGAAGCGCTTCTGGATCTTGCCATCGAGCGCTGCCCGGCAGCCAGCGGGATGATGGAGAAGGCGGAGCGGGTCTCGCAAGTCTACGCAACGAGCGACTGGACCTATCGTTCCAGGCGGGTCGCCGGCAGAGGTTACTTCCTCGTGGGCGATGCGGCCGCCTTCATCGACCCGGTCTTTTCCACGGGTGTGCTGCTGGCCATGTCGTCGGCAGAGATGGCGGCCGATCTTCTGGACGAAGCGTTGCGCAAAGACGTGCTTCCAGAACGGCATCTCCGATACTACGAACGCGCGGTGACGAAGCATGTTCGTGGCTACTGGCGGATGGTCGAGACCTTCTACGGCTCGGCTTTCCCGCGCCTGTGCTTCTATCCGGCGACGAGGCTGGAAATCCCGCCGGCCATTCTCACCCTGCTCGCCGGCGACATGGAGCCCGCCTGGCCCGTGCGCTGGCGCCTCAGCCTCTTCTACTCCATCGCCGTCATTTACCGGCGCTTCAATCTGGGCCGCCAGGTCTGCCTCCACGCCGTCTTCGAGGACGGTTCTCCGGCGCGCGAGGTCGGTCAGGTGTCGCGGCCGTCGGGCCATCTCCCGCCCGACGCTCCGTAATTTCGAGTGCCGTGCCAGACCGGCCTGCCGCGGCGTGGCTCATGCTCGCTCGGGCAGGGCGTTCGGCGTTCATCCGTCGCGCATGGCCCGGCTCGAAATCGCCACGCCGCGGCAGCCCGGTCTGGCCCCTCACGCACCTCCGGAGATCTCTCCCCGCACGGGCCCGAGGACTCCTCGCGTCGTGGCCAACACCAGGCGCAACCGGAAGCCGACCTGGTTCATGGTGGGGCGGGCGGAGAGAGGCATACCCAGCTGCAGGTGGCGGGCCGCACTGCGGCGCGGCGATTTCGAGCCGCGCCGTGCACATGAGAGGGTCACCCAGGAGCCCGCGCGAGCGAGCATGAGCCGCGACGCGGTGCGGCCCGCCACCCGAAACTGGAGATAGCTCAGCGTGGCGGGACTTGAACCGGGCCGGAATGATGTGAGAGGATGGAATCTCCAATTGAAGGACCGAGGACGATGCCGGCTCCGCAGGACTACAAGAACCAGTATCTGAAGAAGCCGCCCAAGCGCCTGGCCGTCATCGATCAGAACAGCTGCTCCGGGTGCGCCAATTCGCCGGCCTGCGTCGCCTTCTGCGAGACGGTGACGGTGAAGGACCAGGTCGTGGACGCCATCCGCTACGTCTCGTCGCCCGACGCGCCGAACAACCTGGCGATCATCGAGTACGACAAGTGCATCGGCTGCGCCCTGTGCGCCGAAGTCTGTCCGTGGGAGGCGATCACCATGTACAACTTTGACGAGGCCTGGGACGCGGCAGCGCAGGTCACCTACGTGGACTACAGCCCCGAGCTGGACGTGAACCCCAAGCCGAAGGAGATGGAAGCCGCGACAGCCTCTGCCGGTTAGCATCCGTTCTTCCGGGCGCGCCGCGTCCGCGGTGCGGCGCCCGGACCGTTCCTGGAGGGACGTCCCGATGGATGTGATCGCACTGCTCCTCGCGGCCGGCGAGTCGGAGCGCATGGGCGTCCCGAAGGCGCTCCTCGACTGGGAGGGCCAGCCTCTCCTGTCCCACCAGCTGCAGCAGATCCAGAAGAGCCGGGTGAAAGAGTGCGTCGTCGTGCTGGGCAAGGACGCGGAGCGCCTGGAGCGGCTCGTGAACGCTCCAATGCGGCCGGGCTGGAAGGCGCGCTCGGTCTACAATCCGCGCTATCGTGACGGCAAATGCGCGTCGATCGAGGCAGGGCTGGCGGCGATTCCGGCCCCGCCCGACGGGATCCTGATCGCGGCCGTCGATCAGCCCCTGCACGTCCGCCTGCTCAACGCGCTCCTCCGGTCGGCCGAGGCGGAATGGGACAGGTGCGAAGCGTCCGGAAGGCGCACCATCATCCTGCCCGCATTCCACGGGCGGCCAGGGCACCCGGCCCTGTTCTGCGCCTCGCTGTTCGGCGAGCTCATGGGGATCTGCGAGGAGACCCTGGGCCTGAAGGCGGTGGTCCGCAGGGATCCCCGCCGCGTCCTGCCCCTGCCGTGGGAGGACGCGGGGGTCCTTCTGAACCTGAACACGCCACTCGACCTGCCGGCGATCGATCCGCGGCGGGAGATCTACTGAAATAGCTTCAGCGGGAAAACGGAGGTCCGCATGGCTCGCCCTGCCGGTAGAGCGGCCGGGAGAAGGCGGAAGAAGGCCGCGGGTGGGTTCACGCGGCGAGCCTTCCTCAAGGGGATCGGCATCGGTTCCGGCGCCCTCGGCGCCGGCATCCTGGGTGCCGGGGCGGTTCCGCCCAGGACCGCACCGGCCGCGGGGCCGGGCGCGACCCTGGGTCCCGGGCCGGTCCCGATCACGCTCAGGGTCAACGGCCAGTCCAAAACCGTGCGCGTCGAGCCGCGCGTCACGCTGCTCGACGTCCTGCGGGACCGGATCGATCTGACCGGGACGAAGAAGATCTGCGACCGGGGCGAGTGCGGCGGCTGCGCCGTCCTTCTCGACGGCAGGCCGGTCTACGCCTGCATGATGCTGGCGTTGGACGCCCGCGGACGATCGATCACGACCATCGAGGGGATCGCGCCCCGGGGCGGGCTGCACCCGGTGCAGCAGGCGTTCATCGAGAAGGACGCCCTGCAATGCGGCTTCTGCACGCCCGGCTTCGTGGTCGCCGCGAAGGCCCTCCTGGACGTCAATGCGCGGCCGAGCCTGGACGAGGTGCGCGAGACGCTCGGCGGGCACCTCTGTCGCTGCGGGACCTACCCGCGCATCTTCGAGGCCGTGCTTCTGGCCGCCGCGCGCGGCCCTGCGGCGAAGGGCTGAGGGCGGCCATGGCGGGCAAGCGCACGATCCGCATCGGGCAGCCCGGCAGGCCGCAGGAGATCGAGGTCCAGGTTCCCGAGACCGAGCCGCCGATCTGGGACGCCGGCACGCGCCTGAACGTCGCCGGCCGGCCGGTGCCGCGCCTCGACGGCGAGGCCAAGGTGACGGGACGGGCGCGCTACACCTACGACATCAGCCTGCCCGGCCTGCTGCACGGGAAGATCCTCAGAAGCCCCCACCCGCACGCGCGCATCCTGTCGATCGACACGTCGCGCGCCCTGAGGCTCCCGGGCGTCAAGGCGGTGGCCACCTTCGAGGCGCCGGATTTCTTCGCGGCGCTGGGTGAGACGGACGAGTCGGGGAAGCCGGTCGACTCCGGCGCCGCGAAGGGGGAGGCGCCGAAGACCCGGCGGATCCTGTTCGCCGGCGAGGAGGTGGCCGCAGTGGCCGCGACCACGCCGGAGATCGCGGAGGACGCCCTCGGTCTGATCCAGGTCCGCTACGAGCCGCTGCCGCACGTCGTCGACCTGGAGGAGGCGCGGAAGCCTCAGGCGCCGAAGGTCTATCCCGCCGGCAACCTGCCGCCACCCAGCGTCCGGGAGAGAGGGAACGTCGAGGCCGGCTTCAAGGAAGCCGACGTCGTGGTCGAGGGGACCTACACGACGCCGGTGGCCCTGCACAACGCCCTCGAGACCCACGGCGCGGTGGCCCGCTGGGAGGGGGGCAGGCTCACGGTCTGGGCCTCCACCCAGGGCGTCTTCGGCTTCCGGGACGATCTGGCGAAATTCTTCAAGATCCCGCCGGCCGGCGTGCGGGTCATCAGCGAATACCTGGGGGGCGGATTCGGCGCCAAGTTCGGCGCCGGCGTCGTCGGGGTGGTGGCGGCGCTCCTGGCGCGGAAGGCCCGGGCGCCGGTGAAGCTGATGCTGGATCGCCAGGAGGAGAACCTGGCGACCGGCAACCGCCCCGACTCGGTGCAGTGGATCCGGATCGGCGCGAAGCGGGACGGCACCCTCACCGCCATCCACCTGAAATCGCACGGCACGGGAGGCATAGCCGGCGGCGCCGGCGTGTCGGGCCCGGTGCGGATGGTCTACGCCTGCCCGAACGTCAGGACCGAGGAGCAGGACGTGATGACGCACGCCGGCTTCGCCATGCCGTTCCGAGCCCCGGGGTTCCCGCAGGGCTCGTTCGCCCTCGAGTCGGCGCTCGACGAGGTGGCCGACAGGCTGCGCCTCGACCCTCTGGAATTGCGACGGAAGAACCACCGCGAGCAGCAGGCGAAGGTCCTGCTGCTGGAGTACGACCTGGCGGCGAAGGAGATCGGCTGGTCGCGCCGCGTTCCGCCCCCCGAGGCGCCGGCGACCGCAGGGCTCCGGCGCGGGTTCGGGATGGGAACGGCCGTCTGGGGGATGTACGGCGGGCCGCCGGCCGACGCCACGGTCCGGATCGACTCGGGCGGCAAGGTGGAGTGCGTCTGCGGCACGCAGGACATCGGCACCGGCACGCGCACGGCGATGGCCATCGTCACGGCGGAAGTCCTGGGGCTGCAGGCGGAGCAGGTCAAGGTCATCCTGGGCGACACCGCCACCGGCATGTACTCGCCGGCCTCCGGCGGCAGCGTCACGCTGACCTCGATCCTGCCGGCGGTGCGCGCGGCGGCCGAGGGGGCGCGGGAGAAACTCAAGAAGACCGCCGCGCCCGGCCTGGGCGCGAAGCCCGGGGATCTGGAGCTGAAGGGCGGCCGGATCGCGACGCGGGGCGGAGGCAAGTCACTGTCGTTCGCGCAGGCGGCCGCGCGCCTGAAGTCGTCCGTGATCTCGGCGCAGGCGTCGCGGGTCGAGAACTACCCCAGGATGGGTGGCGAGTCGTGGGGGGCGCAGTTCGCCGAGGTCGAGGTCGACACCGCGACCGGCCAGGTCCGCGTCCTGAAGATCGTCGCGGCGCACGATGCCGGCCGGACGATCAACCGCCTGACCGCGGAGAGCCAGGTCAACAGCGGTGTGATCATGGGGCTGTCGGGCGCGCTGCTCGAGCAGCGGGTCATGGATCCGGACACCGGCATCGTGATGAACCCGAACCTTGCGGATTACAAGATTGCGGGCCCGCTCGAGATGCCCGAGATCGTCCCGATCATGGTGGACTCCTTCGACATCGCCAACAACGTGGGCGTCAAGGGGCTGGGGGAGCCGCCGATCGTCCCGACCGCGGGGGCGATCGCCAACGCCGTCAGCAACGCCCTCGGCGTCCGCGTGCGCGACCTGCCGATCACGCCGGCCCGCATCCTGGATCTGCTGGGCAGATCCCGGCAAGCCTGAGAGGGGAGGGAAGAGGAGCGCGATGCGCCCGTTCGCCTACGTCGAGCCCGCTTCCGTCGCGGCCGCGTCGGAGATCCTGGCCGACCCGAAGGCGCGCGCCATGCCGATCGCGGGCGGCGTCGACCTGCTGGGGGAGCTGAAGGACCGCATCGTCGAGCCCGGGAGGCTCGTCAACCTCAAGGCGATCCGCGGGCTGGATTTCCTGCGCTTCGACCCGGACGGGACCCTGCGCCTCGGGGCGCTCGCGACCCTCACCGCCGTGGCCGGAAACGAGCGCCTGCGGCGCGAGTTCCCGGCGGTGGCCCAGGCCGCCCGGAGCGTCGGATCGGTCGAGATCAGGAACGTCGGCACCGTCGGCGGCAACCTGTGCCAGAGGCCGCGCTGCTGGTACTACCGGTCTGCGCTCCACAAGTGCCTGAAGAAGGGGGGCGACGTCTGCTTCACCACGGTGGGGGACAGCCGCTACCATGCCATCCTCGGCGGCGGGCCGTCGTTCATCGTGCACCCCTCCGACCT
>JACOUZ010000336.1 GCA_016177515.1 Acidobacteriota bacterium | reverse complement strand
TCCCGAATCCTCCCATTACCCCAACCCGAGACGCGGGGGGCCGAAAGGCCCCCCACCCGCCGTTCCCCCTCTTTTGACAACTTCGAAGGCCGGATGCTAAAGTTTCCGCTCCATTCTCAGCAGATCACTCTGCAGGAGTGTGCCGGTGCTGGATGAGGCGATCGACAAGCTGGAGAAGGAGCTGAAAGGCCTGGAGAAGGAGTACAGGGTCGACCTGCCCAAGGAGATCCACCGCGCCCTGCAGATGGGGGACCTGCGCGAGAACTCCGAGTACCGTTCCGCCCTCGATCGCCAGCAGTACGTGAAAGCGCGCATCGGCCAGGTCCAGAAACAGCTGAAGGAGCTGTCGATGGTGAGCCTGAGCTCGCTGCCGACGGACCGGGTGGCCCTCGGATCGGTCGTCTCGTTGATCGACGGGGAGACGGGGAAGAGCCTCACCTACGAGCTGGTGATCCCCGACATGGCCGATTTCTCGAAGGGTCTCGTGTCGGTCACGTCCCCGATTGGCAAGGCGCTGGTCGGTCACCGGGCGGGGGACGAAGTGACGATCAAGACACCGGCTGGAACGCGGACTTACGACATCGAGAAGCTCGTCACGCTGCACGACAAGGCGCCCAAGTGAAGCCCCCCGCCGCCCCGCAGGTGCCTGTGGCCTGGGCGTTCGTCGCCGCGGCGGCGCTGGCATGCGCTCCCGCCCACGACGTGCAGACGCTCTACGAACAGCTGCAAAACAAAGATCTCGAGGTGCGCCAGGACGCCCAGGAAAAGCTCGAGGCGATCGTCAGGAAGGGGGACTACGAGGTGTTCGTCAAGGGGGTCTCGAGTCCGATGAAGGTCTACCGCGCCCCGGCGATCCTGGACCTGGCGCGGATGGAGCAGCCGGCTGCCCGCGCGGCCCTTCGCGATCTCCTGCGCGCGGAGAGGCGTGAGTCAATCCCCTACAACCCCATCCGCATGAAGCCGTCCTCGGAGGAGACTGACAGCCGCATCCTGGTGGCCCACCTCATCCATGCCAGGGGGGGCGACCCGGAAGCGCTGAAGTTGCTTCTGGACGGGGCGGAGGGACAGTCGGCCGAAGTGCTGGCGGGCACCTGTTACGCGCTGGGGGCGTTGCGCGACGCCGGGGCGATTCGCTTCCTGGCGGGCGCGGCCCGCCACCCGGACGCCGAGGTGGCGCGAGCCGCGGTCCAGGCCCTGGGCACCTTCCGCGCTCCCGGGGCGATCGAGGGACTCAAGCCGCTGCTCACCCATCCTTCGGTTGAGGTGCGCAGCGAGGTCCTGTCGGCCTTGCAGGTCCAGGAAGACCCGATGGTCATCGACCTGTTCAAGACCATGGCAGGCTCCGACCCCTCGCCCGACATCCGCGCCGCGGCGACGGGGCAGCTCTCCCGCTTCAAGGAGGATGCGGCGGTCTCCTTCCTGATCGAGCAGCTGAAAAGCCGCGATCCCGCCGCCCGCCAGAACGCTCTCGGCGCCCTCCGGAACATGAGCGGCCGGTCGTTCGGTCCCCGGCCCGACCAGTGGGCGCGCTGGTGGGATGAGACTCAAAGGCCGCTCGCCTCGAGACACTGACGTGAGCCTGGAATTTTACCTGCAGGTAGTCCGGCTGCTGCGCGCGGGGCGGGTCCTGGCCGTGGCGACCGTCGTCGGCCGCCAGGGATCGACTCCCCGATCGGCCGGAGCCAAGATGATCGTCACCGATTCCGGCGAAACCGTGTTCAGCGTCGGAGGCGGGGCGTTCGAGGCGCTGGTGATCGAGGACGCAAAGGAGGCGATCCGCGCGGGCCGCGGTTTCGAGAGGGAGTACCGCTTCACGGAGCAGGGAGACGGCGCCACGGGCATGGTGTGCGGCGGCAGCGCCCGCGTGTTCCTCGAAGTCGTGCGGCCGCCCGCCTGTCTGTTCGTGTTCGGAGGCGGCCACGTCGGGCGCGAAGTCGCCCGTCAGGGGTCGCGCCTGGGATTCGAGGTGACGGTCATCGACGACCGGCAGGGATTCCTCGAGGCGGGGCGGTATCCGGCCGGAGTGCGGCGCGTCCGCGCCGGTTGTGACTTCTCCTCCGGCCTGCCCGGGATCCCCCCCGGGGCGTTCGTGGCCGTCGTCACGCGCTGTCACCGGACCGACCTGGCCGCTGTGCGTCACGCCGTGGGACGAGGCGCCGCCTACGTCGGGCTCATCGGCAGCCGCCGCAAGATCGCCACCGTCCTGGAGCGGGCGGAGGAGCTGGGCACGCCGAAGGGGGCGCTGGCCGAGGTGCGGGGGCCGATCGGCCTCGCCATCGGAGCGGAAACCCCGGAGGAGATCGCCGTCAGCATCGCCGCCGAGATGATCGCAGTGCGGCACGGGGCGCCGGCGGTGCAGGCCTCGTGCTCCGCGCGGCGTGGCGGCAGGGACAGGTTTCCCGCCGGCAATGGCGCGACCATCACCCCGATCAGCCGCGGGCGCCGGGCGCGGGCCCGCCCGCTTTCCTGAGGTCCCAGGTCGCGATCATCAGGCCCGGGCCGGCCGCCCTTCGGGCGCCCCGGGGCTCACAGGTGCCGCCCGATGGTCCACAGGATCCGGGCGCCGGCGCGGACGGTTCCCGAGACCGTTCCTGTGATCTTCGAGACACCGACGCGGCGCCTGTAGGAGACCGGCACCTCGGCGGTGCGCAGGCCCGCCTTCAGGGCCTTCACCTGCATCTCGGCCGTCCAGCCGAAGCCCCGGTCGGCCATGCGCAGGTCGAGCAGGGCGCCAAACCGGATGGCCCGGAAGGGGCCGAGGTCGGTGAAGCGGCCCCCGTAGAAGTGATTCACGAGGCGCGTGGCGAGCCAGTTTCCGAGGCGGGCCTGGGGCAGGAGCGCCCCCCTCTCGCGGCGGCCCAGGACGCGCGATCCGATCACCAGGTCGGCGGTGCCACGGGCGATTGGACCGAGAAGGAGGGGCATCTCCTCGGGGTGGTCGCTGAAATCGGCGTCGAGGAACACCACGACGTCGGGCCGCTTCATCTTCAGGTAGTCGACACCGCGCTGGCAGGCGGCGCCGTAACCCGGCCGGGGCTCGAAGAGAATCGACGCGCCCCACGACCGTGCGGCCTCGGCGGTCCGGTCGGTGCTCGAATTGTCCACCACGACGACCTCCTCCACGAGACGAGGCGGGATGGCGCCGAGGACCAGCGGCAGGGAAGCCTCCTCGTTGCGGGCGGGGATGACGACGGCCGTGCGCACGCCGGAGAGTATACCGGGCGCCGACTCCGGCGGACGTCTCCGGACGTCTCCGGCTTTGACCGGCAGGCGGGCGGGTGCTAACATCCCCGCCCCTCACACCGTTGCCCGGTCACACGGATTCCCGGGAGGAGCGATCCTTGTCGAAGGCCACCGTGGAAGCATGGACGTGGCGTGCGTCCGTCCTGGCCGGCATCGTCGTGTCGATGCGCCCGCGCCAGTGGATCAAGAACCTGGTGGTGTTCGCGGCGCTGATCTTCGCCAAGAAGCTGGGCGAGCCGGATCTCGTCCTGCGTGCCGCGGCCGCTTTCGCGCTCTTCTGCGCCACCAGCGGGGCCGTGTACATCGTCAACGACC
This sequence comes from Acidobacteriota bacterium, assembly GCA_016177515.1. GTDB lineage: Bacteria > Acidobacteriota > Polarisedimenticolia > Gp22-AA2 > Gp22-AA2 > Gp22-AA3. Next base: position 7,037 of record JACOUZ010000336.1, on the reverse strand, counting down.
TGTTCGACGTCGACCGCGATCGCAGGCATCCGATCAAGTCGCGGCGGCCGATCGCCTCGCGGGCGCTCGGGACCCTGCCCGCCCTGACGGCGGCGATTCTCCTCCTCACCGGATCGATCATGGCGGGGTTCGCCCTGTTCGTGCCGTTCGGCGCGGTCCTTTTGACCTACGTGGCGATCAACCTCGTCTACTCCTTCTGGCTGAAGGAGGTCGTGATCGTCGATGTCATGCTGATCGCCGCCGGATTCGTGCTGCGCGCCGTCGGCGGCGGATTGATCATCAACGTGCCGATTTCCCACTGGCTGGTGATGTGCACGATCCTCCTGTCCCTGTTCCTGGCACTGTGCAAGCGACGCCAGGAGCTGGACAGCCTTGAGGACGCGCACGGCCACCGCACCATCCTGCGCGAGTACTCGCTCGAATACATCGACCAGATGATCAACGTGGTCACCCCCTCCACCCTGGTTGCCTACGTCCTGTATTCCGTGTCTCCGGAGGTCGAGGAGAACCTGGGGACCCACCACCTGTACCTGACGGTGCCGTTCGTCCTGTACGGGATTTTCAGATACCTCTATCTCGTCCATCGGAAAGGGGGAGGGGGCAGCCCGACCCAGACCCTGCTTACCGACCGCCCCCTGCTGGTGTGCGTCGGTTTGTGGGCCCTGACCGTGGTCCTCCTCCTGTCCCAGACCGGGCGGTCCGGGTCATAATGGGTCGGCCGGGCGCGGGCTTCGCCCGGAGAGACCCCTGATGCCGCGACCGACCATTGCAGCGCTCCGCACCACCCCCCGGACCGTGGTCGAGGACTACGGCCGGCTCATGCGGCTGGCCGCCTACCGGTCGGTCATCGACCCGGCGGTCGCCACGATCCTCAAGCTGAACCTGTCGTGGACGAAGTACTACCCGGCCTGCTCCAGCCAGCCCTGGCAGGTCGAGGGAGTCGTGAAGGCGATGCTGGAGGACGGCTACGACCCCGCGCGGCTCGTGCCCGCCGAGAACAAGACGGTGGTCACCGAGCCCTGGAAGGGGGCCGCCAACAACCGCTGGCTGCCTGTGCTTTCGAGGTTCGGGCTGACGTTCACGGCGCTCCCCGAGGTCGATTGGCGCGTCTTCCGGTTCCGATCGCCCCTTCTCCGGCTGAACGACATCTTCCCGGAGGGGATCGAGATCCCGGCGATCTATCCCGGCAAGAACATCGTGCATCTGCCCACGGTCAAGACCCACGGGCACGCGGTGACCACGGGGTCGATCAAGAACTCCTTCGGCGGCCTGCTGAAGGAGGTGCGGCACTATGCCCACAAGTACATGCACGAGGTGCTGGTGGACCTCATGTACATGCAGCGGGAGCTGCACCCCGGCGTCTTCACGGTCATGGACGGCACGGTGTGCGGCGACGGGGCGGGCCCGCGGACGATGAATCCGGTGGCCGGAAACGTCATCCTGGCCGGCGCCGACTCCGTGGCGATCGACGCGGTGGCGGCGCGGCTGATGGGATTCGATCCGCTCGCCATCCCTTACCTGAGGATGTGCCACGACCGCGGCCTCGGAGTGGCCGATCCGCGCGACATCGATCTGACGGGAGACGACATCGCCGCCCTCAACCTGCACTTCAAGGTCAGGCGTTCCCTGGTGATCTGGGGGGACCAGATGCTGCGCAAGGGGCCCCTGAGGTTCCTGGAGAAGATCGCCCTGCACTCACCGCTGGTGGTCTGGGCCCCGGCGGCGTCGAACCTCTACCACGATTTCCTCTGGTATCCGACTGTCGGCCGCGCCCGGATCGCCCGCTTCCGCCGCACGGACTGGGGCCGGTTGTTCGATGATCGCTACGGCGGGAACCGGGGACCGGCAGCGGCCGATTCCGGCGCGGCCGGGGCACCCGCGCGCCATGCCTGACGGCCGCGCGCCCGCGACCCTTCCCGGACGGGCCTGCCGGCGCCGCGCCGGGCTTGCGGTCCTCCTTCTGGGCCTTGCGGGCTGCTCCGGGGAAGTGGGCCCGGGAGAGGTGCCGCGGGAACCTGCAAATGTCCTGCTGATCACGGTCGACACGCTGCGCCCCGATCATCTCGGCTGCTACGGCTACCGGCGGGAGACGAGCCGCTCCATCGACACGCTGGCCCGGCGCGGCGTCGTGTTCAAGCAGGCGATCACCGCGGCCGGCCGGACCGTGCAATCCTTTCCCTCGATCCTGACCGGCGTCTATCCGATGGTGCACGGGATGCGGTACGAAGGGCAGGCCATCGAGGGGATGAAGGGGCGCCTGACGCTGACCCGCGTCCTGAAGGAGAGCGGCTACGAGTCGTTCGCGGTGACCCAGGGGCTCCACGTCGGGCTGCACTACGATTTCGACGTCTACGATCCCGACATCTACCTCGACCCTGAAGGGGAGAAGGTCTACCTGCCGACCCGCAACGACAGCGATGCCTCGCGCAAGGCCGTGCAGTGGCTCAAGGGTCGCAAGCGAAAGGACGCGCCGTTCTTCCTGTGGATGCGCTACAACGCGCCGCACTGGCCCTACGACGCCCCCGCGCCGTTCACCGAGATGTTCGACCCCGACTACCACGGCCCGCACCCCTTCAATGACGAGGTGAAGCCGGGCCTCGAGCGCGGGGACATCATCTTCGGAAAGACCCGGCTGCCGGCGCGCCAGGTCGAGCACGCCGTGGCGCACTACGACGGCGAGGTGGCGTGCGCCGACCACGCGGTCGGGGAGCTGCTGTCGGCGCTGCAGAGCATGGGCCTCCTGGAGGCGACCCTCGTGGTCGTGACCGCCGATCACGGCGAGAGCCTCGGGGAGCACGACTACTTCTTCGAGCACGGCGCCTACCTGTACGAGCCGACGGTGCGGGTGCCGCTCATCATGAGCTATCCGCCCTCTCTGCCGGCCGGCGCCGTCGTCCCGACCCAGGCGCGCACCATCGACATCGTGCCGACCGTCCTGGACGTCCTCGGCATCCCGATCCCCGCAGGCCTGCAGGGACGGAGCCTTCTCCCCTGGATGCGCGGCACGGGAGGGGGACCGGGGCCGCTTGCCTACTCCGAGTCGGGGAGGAACTATTACAAGGAGAACCCGCGCCAGTACGTGGACGGGGTGGCGGGAAAGTGGCGCATGATGCGGAGCGACCGCTTCAAACTGATCATGATCCCCACGGCATCGGGCGCGCCAATCTGGGAGTTCTTCGACCTCGAGTCGGACCCCGGGGAGACCACGAACGTCGCCGGCAGGTTCCCCGAAGAGGAGGGTGCCCTGCGCCGGGCGCTCCTCGATCTGTTGGCCGCCGATCCGGGCAGGGACGACCGCGCGGAGCCCGCCGTGCCGCCCGACCTGGAGGAAAACCTCCGCTCGCTCGGCTACATCGGGGGCAAGAAACCTTGAAGGACGGGCAGGACGCGGCCGGGGCGGGGCGTGGCCGGCTCCCGGTGCTCGCCCTCGCGGCGGTCTGCCTGCTGGTCAACCTGCCGTCCCTGCGGCCGGGGTTCATTCACGACGACCACAAGATCATCGAGCAGAACGACAGGATCCGCGACCTGTCGCGACTGCCGCTTCTGTTTGAAAGCGGCTACTGGACCACAGGCGACATCGAGGTCCCGAGTCTCTACCGGCCGCTCACCATCCTGTCCTTCGCGTTGAACCATGCCGTCTCCGGCCTGCGGCCATTCCCCTTCCGAATGGTGAACCTGCTCCTGCACCTCCTGAACGCCTTCCTGGTCTTCCGGCTCGCGGCAAGGGTCTTCGGCCCCGGCGCCGTCCGGCCGCCGGCTCCCCCCTCGGGGCGGCAGCAGGTGTTTCCCGTGCCCCTGTTCGCGGCCCTGCTGTTCGCCGTCCACCCGGCGCACACGGAGGCGCTGGGGGAGGTGGTCGGACGTGCCGAGCTTCTGGCCAGTGCGGGGGTCCTTGGATCGATCCTGGCCTTCCTGCGCGGCCGCGACGCGGAGGGGCGGGCGCACGCGGCGGGCCGGACGGAGGGGGAAGGCCCGCGGCCGCGGGTCTGGCTCGCGCTGTCCCTGGCGCTCTTCGTGATGGGATTCCTCTCCAAGGAAAACGCGGTCGTGACGCCGGCGCTGCTGGCAGTCGCCGATCTTCTGGTCGCGCGCCGCCGGCCCGCCTATGCCTTCCACCTGGTGTCGGCCGTGGCGCTTGTGTCCGTCCTCGGACTGCGCGTCGCCGTCCTCGGCAGGCTCGATCCGGCGGTGCCGATCCCTTTCGTCGACAATCCGATTGCCCACCTGCCGTTCCTGGAAGGACGCCTGACCGCCCTCAAGGTCCTGGCCCGATACGCGGGGCTCCTGCTCTGGCCGGGAACGATGTCGATCGACTACTCGTTCCGGACGATCCCGCATGTGACCGGCGGCCCCGACCCGGCGTCGCTCCTGGGCCTGGCCCTGGTTCTCGTCTGGGCGGCGGCCGTCGGCCTGGCGTGGAGGAAGGCCCCCGGCGTCGCGTTCGCCCTGGCCTGCGCCGGCATCGCCTTCGCGCCCGTCGCCAACCTCCTCTTTCCGATCGGCACCATCATGGCGGAGCGCCTGCTCTATCTGCCCTCCGCCGGTTTCTGCCTGGTCGCGGCGGCGGCGTTCGCCCGGGTGACGACGCTCCTCCCGCAGCCGGGCGCGGTGCCCGGGCGCTTCACGCCGGCGCTCATGGGCGCGGCGGTCCTGCTGACCGCGCTCTCGGCCCGCACCATCGCGCGGCTCAATGACTGGCGCGACGACTACACGATCTTCCGGGCCGCGCTCGACGTCGCGCCGGACAGTGTCCGGGTGCTGTTCAACTACGGCGCGGCCTGCGAGAGGCGAGGAGAGGACGACACGGCGGCGGATGCCTACCGCAGGGCGATCGGCCTGTGGCCCCGCTTCGCCGACGCCCAGTACAACCTGGCGGGGGTGGAGGCGCGCCGCAGGAGATGGGACAAGGCGGTCGAGCACTACCGGCTGGCGCTTCATGAGCAGCCTGGAAACGTGCAGTACCTGGTGAACCTCGCCAGGAGCCTCACGGGCCTGGGGCGCAGCGAAGAGGCGCGGGATTTCCTGCGCCGCGCCCTGGCGCTCGATCCGGCGAGCGCCGTGGCCTACACCAACCTGGGGGCGGCCGAGCTGTCCCTGCAGAACCCGCAGGCGGCGCTCGCCGCCTACAAGGAGGCCGTGCGCCTCGAACCGGACAACGCCGATTACGTGCGCAACCTCGGCGTGGCGCAGCACCAGGCGGGGGACCCGGGGGCGGCCGGGAGCTTCCGCCGGGCGCTGGCTCTGAGACCGGGCGACCCCGATCTGCTCGACGGTCTGGGCCTGGCGCTCCTGGATGCCGGTGATGCCGACGGCGCGCTCCCGGCTCTGCGGCAGGCGGTGGGGGCGCGCGCGGACCACCCCGTGTACCGCCACCACCTGGCCCGGGCGCTGGAGAAGACGGGGAATTCGCAGGCCGCCGCGGCGGAGTACGGGGAGGCGATCCGGCTGGCGCCGTCCGTGCCGGTCCCCTACAAGGCGCTCGGCCTGCTCCTCGAGCGCCAGGGTGACCGCGAGAAGGCGCTCGCCGCGCTCGAGCGCGCCGCCGCGCTCGATCCCGGCGGGACCATCATGGACGCGAAGTCGCGCGCCTTGCTCGATTCTCTCCGCCGCCGGGCGGCGGGGCGAAGCGGCCCCCGCGCCGGCCCGGAGAATTAGGAGTTCGTCCGATCATGGGGCCGGCCCGGCCCAATACTCAGACAGGCTAGCCGCCGGGAGGCGGCGGCGCCGCGGGGCCCTCTTTCATCTTTTCAAGAACCGCCAGCGCCAGGACGTTGGCCGGATCGATCGCGAGCGCCCGGCCGGCCTCGTGGACGGCCAGGTCGACCTGCCGGAAGCTCAGGTAGAGGGCGGCGAGGTAGGCATGCGCGCCGGCGCTGCGGGTGATGTCGTACACCAGGAAGGAATATCCGGGCATGGCGATCGGCGTCTGGCCGCGCAGGGGCGCATACAGGTTGTGCGAGGGGACCGGTCCGCTCTCGGTCTCGTCGGTGAAATGGACGGCGTGCAGGACCATGGCGCTGATCGCTAGGACCTCCCGGGGAGCGTCGTCCGGGACGCGCACCGGCCTGTTCCTGGCATTGTCCAGGTTCCCCGAGCCGGGCGCGTACTGGTAGCGCACGCCGTAGTACCAGGGATCGGAGTTGCCCGAAAAGGCGCAGTAGATCACCGGCAGGCTCCGCTCCTCCATGAAACGCCGGAGCGCCTTGGAGGACTGGCCCCAGTCCAGGTTGGAGTCGAGCAGGTGGCGGTGGCCGTCGCGCGGCCCGCCCGCGATCTCGTTGAAGTACGCCAGGTGATGGGGCGCGATCCTCACCGCCGCGAGCACGTTCCAGGCGAGGCACGCCGCCACGAATCCGGCCACGGGCCAGCCCACCCCGCGCGCCCGGTGCGCCGCGGCGCCGCCGGCGGCCGGGTCCTCCAGGCGCGCCCCCGGCGGCCCGATCGGGGCGGCGGCTGGTGGTCGTCTCGCCAGGACGCGGCCGGCGGCGATGTACAGGAGCGGGTAGACAGGCAGGATGTGCCGCAGGCCGATGTTGACCTTCCACAGGCAGGTGATCGCGACGACGCCCGCGATCGGGATCCACAGGAACATCTCGTCTTTGGCCCGCAGCCGCGCCCCGCGCAGGAGGGCGGCGATCGAAGCCGCGACGATCAGCAGCGTCCCGATCGGCGTCTTGATCACGTAGGCGTACAGGAAGTAATACCACCAGCCCGTGTCCGAATACTGTCCGTTCAGATACGCCATGTGCCCCGTGCCGGAGTGCGTGAAGCCGCGCCACAGCCCCAGGAAATACGCCGGCAGGCCCGAGAAGCCATAGCTGGCCGCCAGGACCACGAAGGCGACCGCGGCCACGCACAAGGACGCCAGCGCGAGCCCCGCGGCCCGGCGCGGAGATGGCGCGCGCGGGTCGCCCGTTCCCGCCTTCCAGGGGAACGGCGGCACGGGGGCGCGCAGGAAAAGCAGCCCGAGAAGGAGCGCCCCGAAGATCGGCGCCAGCCAGAACGAGGTGAACTTCGAGGCGAAGGCGCCGCCCGCC
>JACOUZ010000021.1 GCA_016177515.1 Acidobacteriota bacterium | reverse complement strand
TCATGATCAGGAGCACCGGCAGCCCGGTGAAGGCGCAGATCGCCGTGAAGTGGACCACTCCCACGCCGCGCACCTGCTCGCGCCCCATGTAGGCTGCGATCATCAGGATGGTGGCGACCTTCACCAGCTCCGACGGCTGGAACTGCAGGCCGCCCACGCCCAGCCACGACTTGCTGGCGTTCACCACCCGGCCGAAGAGCAGGGTCAGAACCAGAAGCACCAGCCCGAGACCGTAGAAGACGTAGGAGAAATCCGCCAGGGCATGGTAGTCGATGAGCAGCGCCACAAACATCAGGACCAGCCCAAGCCCCAGCCAGATCATCTGCCGGTGAAAGGCCCCGCTGCTGGGCGTGCCGGTCGTGGCGGAGTAGATCACGGCCAGTCCGACCGAGCAGGCGGCCAGGATCGTCAGGAACAGGATCCAGTCGAAATTATTGAGGTGCCGCCACGCTGGCAAGCTGCTGAACCTCCGTGCGCGCGTCCTGCTTCCCGAAAAAGCGCTCCAGGACGGCGCGCGCGATCGGCGCCGCCGTCGTCCCGCCGTGCCCGCCGTTCTGCACGAACACGGCCCAGGCGATCTTCGGATTGTCCCGGGGCGCGAACCCCACGAACCAGGCGTGGTCCCGCTTCTCCTTGGGGAGCTTGTCGGCGTCGGTGTCGCGCGACGCCTTGAACACCTGGGCGGTCCCGGTTTTGGCGCAGACGTCGCGGCCCGCGATCCTGGCGCGGCCGCCCGTGCCCTCGTCGTTGACCACGCCCCACATGGCCTCCCTGATCAACTCGAGCGTCTTCGGGCGCAGATCCACGCGCCGCACCACGTAATCCTGGCGCTCGTCCTCCTCCACCCCCTCCCGCACTTCGCGCGACAGGACCAGGTGCGGGCGATAGAGCGTGCCACCGTTCCCGATCGCAGCCGCGAACACCGCCATCTGGATCGGTGTCACCTCGAGGGCCCCCTGCCCGATCGAGACCGAGATCGTCTCTCCCGGATGCCAGACCGGATCGCGCGGCATGGCCCGCTTCTTCCAGCCGGGGTCGGGCACCGTGCCCGCCTCCTCGTTGGGAAGGTCGATGCCGGTCGGATCGCCGAAGCCGAGGAGGTGCGACCACTTCGAGATGCGGTCGATCCCCATCTCGTTCCCCAGGCGATAGAAGTAGACGTTGCACGACTGGATGATCGCCTCGCGCATCGAAAGGTAGCCGTGCCCCCCCTTCCGAACCGCCCAACATTGGTACGACTTGTCCCCGAAGCGCCAGGCGCCGGTGCAGTGATCGCCGCGCGCGGGCGTCGCGACGCCCTCCTCGAGCGCTGCAATCGACATGACGATCTTGAAGACCGATCCGGGGGCGAACTTGGAAAGCGACACCCGGTTCTGCAGCGGGTGGCGCGGGTCCCTCACCAGGCCCTCCCAGGTGTCCTGCGAGAAGCGGCGCGAGAAGACGTTGGAATCGAACGCCGGACGGGAGATCATGGCCAGAACTGCCCCCGAACCGGGCTCGAGGAAGACCGCCGAGCCGGCTTCATCGGCGTAGGCCTCCTCGAGGGCGCGCTGCAGGTCGAGGTCGATGCTCAGGCGCAGGGCGCGGCCCGGGTTCGACCTGCGTCCCTCCTCGATCTCGTGGATCTCGCGGCCCAGGCTGTTGACCACCACCTGCTTCCATCCCTTCACGCCCTTCAGGCCGGAGTCGTACTGCTTCTCCACACCGGCCTTGCCGACGATCTCGCCCAGATCGTACTCGCCCGACCGGTCGGACTTGATCTGGTCCTCGCTGACCTCGCCGACGTACCCCAGCGCGTGTGCCGCGAGCGGACCGTAGAGGTAGTGGCGGCGCGATTCCACCTCGACCGACAGCATCGGCAGCTCCAGGCGCCGCGACTCGATGTAGGCCGCCTCCGCCAGGTCGACGTCCTCCTTCAGGATGACAGGCTCGAAGGCGGGGCGGCCGCGGTACTTCGCCAGGCGCTCGTGAAGCGTGGCGTCCGGCACGCCGAGAATCCCTGCGAGCCTCGGGAAAAACGCCTGCATGTCCGCGACCTTTTCCCGGTCGAGCCTTACGTTGAAGGCGATGCGGCTGTTCGCCAGGACGCGGTTTTCCGCGTCCTTGATGACTCCGCGCAAGGGCATGATCGTCACGCGCCGCAGGCGGTTGCTGTCGGACAGCCTCTTGTAGTGCTCCACCTTGACAACCTGGAGGTACCAGAACGCCAGGAGATAGACCACGAGCACGGCTCCGAACAGGGCCTGGATGACGTGGATGCGGGTGTGCAGGCGCCGCGCTTCGTAGTAGTCCTGGAACCCCTTGTACTCCTGATCGAAGCCCATGGTCCTCAGGGGAGGCGGGACGCCACCCAGAAAAAGAGCAGGCCGAGCACGCCGTTGCCGAGCCCGCGCTGCAGGAGAGGGAGCGTGCCCGGAAAAGCGAAGCTGCGGCCCATGGCGACCGAGAGCCCCCATTCGGCGAGAGGATCGAAGACGGTCGCCGCGAACAGGATGCCAAACCTCGGGATCGCCTGGTTCAGCATGAACAGAGAGCCGATCGTGCCGACCAGGTAGCCGATGAGCGTCTTCTTGAAACCGTTCATCCCGAGGATCGATCCGACCAGCGAGTCCTCCACCAGGCCCGCGCCGGTGCCCATCGCCATCGCAGCGGAAGGCGGGCAGGTCAGGCCGTAGTAGACCACCATGATGGTGAACAGGTCGCAAAAGCGGGCCGCGACCGGCACGTAGCGGGACAGAAGCGCCTGGGCCAGGGCCGCCGCGCCCAGTGCCAGGAGGCCGCGCACGACTCTCACGGCGCGGTCCTCTCCGGCGGCCCTTCGCGTTTCAGGAGCACCAGGACCTCCTCCAGGCGGCGGAAATCGACCTCGGGCCGGATCTCGACGATCTTGGTGAGTCCCTCTCCCTCGCCGATCGCCGCGACCATGCCGAGGGTATACCCCTTCGGATAGATCTGGTCGAGCCCCGACGTGACCACCACGTCACCGACCTCGATGTTGGCCAGCTCGCTCACGTACTCCATGCGGCAGCCGCGATCCCCGTCACCCACGATCATCCCCTGGACGCGCGTCCTCTGGATGAGTCCGGCGACGCCGGAGTTGGGATCCAGGATCGTCTGCACCTTGCTGGCCGCGGTCGCCGCCTCGATGATCCGCCCGACCACTCCGCGAGGCGTGATGACGGGGTGGTTGATCCGCACGCCTTCACGACCTCCTCGATCGAGCGTGACCACGCGCGCGCTGCCGTCCACGCCGCGCGCGATCACCCGCGCCGGCACGCTGTCGAAGGGAACCCCGGCGCGCAGGTCGAGCAGCTCGCGCAGGCGCCCCAGCTCCTGGCGCGCCTCCTCCGCTTCGTGCGCCTGCAGGGCCAGGGCATCGATTCGCTCCCTGAGGCGGCGGTTCTCGCGCTCCACGCCTCGCAGGCCGACGTAGGCGTGCCACGTCCCCGATACGGCCTGCCCGATCCAGCCGGCGGCCTTGAGGAAGGGCGACCCCAGGCCCAGGATCCCCTCCTCGAGGAGCGAGCGCTCGGAGGCGCTCCTGATGCGCGAGGACATCAGCCCGAGGTTGAAGGTCAGGAGAATCAGCAGGAGAAGATACGGCTTGCGCTCGGTGAGAAGGTGGGCCATCGACTCAGCCTCCCTCCTCTAGAGGAGGACGGGCCTGCGGAAGGCCGATCAGTCGATCGCGATCTTGCGCAGGAGGTTGAAGTCATCCAGCATCTTCCCCGTTCCCAGGACGACGGAGGCCTGCGGGTCGTCCGCCATCGAGACGGGGAGGCCGGTCTCCTCGCGGAGACGCTTGTCCAGGTTCTTCAGCTGCGATCCGCCGCCGGTCAGGACGATTCCCTTGTCCACGATGTCGGCCGAGAGCTCGGGCGGCGTCTGCTCCAGTGCCACCCGCACCGCCTCGATGATGTTGGACACCGTCTCCGACAGCGCCTCGCGGATTTCCTCGTCGGAGATCACCAGGGTCTTCGGGATGCCTTCCACCAGATCACGCCCCTTGATCTCCATCGTCAGCTCTTCGTCCAGGGGGAAAGCGGAGCCGATGTTGATTTTGATCTCCTCCGCGGTGCGCTCCCCGACCAGGAGGTTGTACTTGCGCTTGATGTACTGGATGATGTCCTCGTCCATGCGGTTGCCCGCGATGCGGACGGAACGGGAATAGACGATTCCCGCCATCGAGATCACCGCCACGTCCGTCGTCCCGCCCCCGATGTCCACGATCATATTGCCCGTGGGCTCGGTGACCGGGAGGCCTGCACCGATCGCGGCGGCCATCGCCTCTTCCACCAGGTAGACCTCGGAGGCCTTGGCGCGGTAGGCGCTGTCCTTGACCGCCCGCTTCTCGACCTGGGTGATGTCCGAGGGGACACAGATCACGATGCGCGGGCGCACCCCAAGGCTGCGGTTGTGGGCCTTCTTGATGAAGTAGTCGAGCATCTTCTCCGTGTGCTCGAAGTCCGCGATGACGCCGTCCTTCATCGGCCGGATGGCGATGATGTTGGCCGGCGTGCGACCGAGCATCTCTTTCGCCTCCTTGCCGACCGCCTCCACCTTGCCGGTGCGCTGGTTGACGGCGATGATCGACGGCTCGCACAGAACGATCCCCTTTCCCTTGGCGTAGACCAGAGTCGTGGCCGTTCCCAGGTCGATGGCGAGATCGTTCGAGAACAGACTGAGCACCGACCGTGGACTCCAGGCCATCGTTGCTCCCACCTGCTCCTCCTTAGGTTTTCACGCCCGGCGCACCACTGCGGGATCGTGTAACAGACCGTGCGACAAGCCCTTACGGGCCCGGGTAATATTAGGGCCCGGCCCCCGCAAAGTCAAATCATTGACTTTCGGCAGCAACTCCTTGCGGCACGCGGTGTTACGCCCGATCCCGGGGCTTCAGCGCGCGCTCTCGATGATCTCGGGTCGCGGCCTTTCCGCCTCGGCCAGCGCCACCCCGTTCTTGCCTCTCCCCTTGACCACGTACATCGCATGGTCGGCGCGGGCCAGGAGGTCGTCCTTGCTGCGTCCGTGGTCGGGGAATGACGCGATCCCAAGGCTGGCGCTGATGCGCACCTCCAGCCCGTGGGTCGACAGGAAGGGAGTCTCCTCGATGCGCTGCCTGATGCGCTCGGCGATGATGGCAGCGCCCTCCGGCCCTGTCTGGGGCAGGACCACGGTGAATTCGTCGCCGCCGAAGCGCGCCACGACGTCGATCTCGCGCACCGTCTGGGCGATGACCTTGCCCACTTCGACGAGCGTGCGGCTGCCCCAGAGGTGCCCGTGCTGATCGTTCACGCTCTTGAAGCCGTCGAGGTCCAGGAAAATGAGAGAGACGGGGGTGCGATAGCGCTTGCTGCGCTCGACCTCGCGCCGCAGCGTCGAGTTCAGATACCGCGAGTTGTAGAGCTTCGTCAAATCGTCAGTGATCGACAGCTCCTCAGACTTGCGCAGGAGGAGCGCGTTGTCGATCGCCACGCCGGCCGGCTCGAGCAGGGTCGAGAGCAGGCGGGCGTCCTGGCTGGTGAAATGTCCTGTCCTGGTCCTGTCGACCGCCACGACGACGCCGATGAGCCGTCCCCGGCTCAGGAGCGGCACGGCGACGACCGATCGGGCGGCCACGGGCCTCGACGGATCCACCGGACCAAAGGCGGAGGCGCCGGCATCGTCCAGGAGGATGGGCTGCCGCCTCTGGGCCGCCCGGCCGGCGACACCCTCCCCCATCACGAACCGCCTGCCTTTGAGCGGGCCCATCCCCTCCCCGCCCGTCCTCTCGACCGTCAGCAGTCCCTGTTCCGGGTCGGACATCAGGAACATCCAGGCACGCAGGTTGAGAAACTCCCGCACCGTTTCCATCGCCACGTCCACGATGCGGTGGGGATCGAGCTCGTTGCTGGTGAGCCGCACGATGGCGGCGTGGGCCTGCATGCGCGCGCCCGCATTCCGCGACTGGAGGCTCTCGCGCTGCAGACGCTGCCGCAGCTCGGCGAGCTGGCGCTCGCGGTCCAGGAGGGCCTCGATCAGGGAGGCATCGAGAGGCAGCGTGACGGGAATCGCGGAAGGCTCGGCATCGCGCGGGGCCCTCGCCCGGTTGCGTGCGGGAGGGCGCTCGCCGGCACGCTCGAGGCGGAACGGCAGGAGCGGCACGCCGCGGGCAAGGCGCTTCAACTTCTTGAGCTTCGCGGGGGCGTGGCCGGTCTGCTCGACCTGGTAGAGGACCGCCTCGATGCCACCGGCCCCGAGCGACTTCTCAGGCCGCCGGCTCCAGCGCGTCACCGCGAAGCGCCCGTCATCGCCTCGGGACCGCCAGGCGGCCGGGCCCCCCCGTGCGCCGTCCAGAAGGACCACCAGGATTCTCGGGTCTCGGCGCATGACCGGCTCCTAGTACGACTCGACATAGACGCTGCGCCGCATCCGCGTGGTGTTCCCGGCCCCGTCCTGGGCCACGATCTGGACCTCGTTGGGACCGTCCCTCTTCATCCTCACGACGGCCGTGAAGGCGCCGTCGTCGTACACATCGACCTTCTGGCCGTCCACGAGCAGGACGGCCCCGGGTTCCGTCCGGCCGTTGATGATGACCAGATGTCCGGAGGGCAGGAAATCGACCACGTCGAGGGGCGGAGGAGAGCTGTCCTCCGTCCGCCGCTCGCGCGCGCTTGCGACCTTGAACTTGCGGATTTCAGAGAAAGGACTCTCCACCTTCCCGGAATCGATGACCGACACCTTCCAGTAGTAATTGCCCTCCTGCAGCCCCGGGATCTGGACGCTGGTCGAACGGATGTCGGACTTGTCGAGAAGGAGCTCGCCGAACAGGGCCGTCCGGGCGATCTGCAGGCGATACCGCTCCCCCCCGGCCACCCTGGCCCAGCGCAGGGTGGTGGACTCGGTCCCGGGATCTTCGTGCAGGAACACGCGCTGGTCGGTCGGGTCGAGGAGGTCGGGCGCCGGCAGGAGCTTCACGCGGCTTGTGACTTGCTCCCCGGTCACTTCCATCCGCTCGAGGGGCTTCAGCGTCACCGTTCTCCCGCCCGCCTGGACTTCGGTCGAACCGCTTTGCACCTCCGTCCGGGTCCTCCGGGTCTCGGCGTCGTAGGCCACCTGGAACTGCGACCTGCTCACGGCCCTCGCCGTGGTGGATTCGGTGGCCACCTCGTGGAAGGAGCCGGCCACGTTGGCCCCGGGCATCGAGGCGGACACGCCGCCCCAGTTCAGTTTCTCGCGGACCTTGCGGACCTTGGTGGTGGGGTCCTCGAACAACTCCCTGATCTCCAGGAGGGAGCCGGGGTTGATCGTCGTGATCGTCCCGTCGAAGTAGATGATCTGGGCCGACCCTTTGCTGGCGGTCTTGATCTGATCACCCACCCGCAGAGCCGTGTTGGCGCTGACGTCGTCCCAGACGAACTGCCGGGACCGCTTGATCTTGACATCACCTTCGTACTTGTAAATCTTGGCGGTGAAGCTCTCACCCGCCGATCCCTCGAGGATCTTCTGCGAGAAGGACTGCGACTGCTGGGCGGCGGCGCGGGCTTCGGCGAAGTCCTTGCGCTCGTAGGACAGCCGGGCCGAATCCAGGATCTTGCCGGCGCTCTCGATGACCCGCGCGAACGATGCGTCGGATCCGGCCTGCGCTTCGCGGTACATGCGCTCGGCCCGGTTGATCTCCTGCAGCGCGAGCTCTTCGGGAGTGGCCCGCCGCGCGGCGCGCAGGTAGAAGAAGACGCCGCCCAGGGCCAGGAGCAGGACCAGGTACACCACGCCCCGCATGATGCTGCGATAGGAGATGGTGGCCCAGTCGAGCAGGATCGGGGGTTTGTGGCTTGCCTGCCCCATCACGGCGCCCTCTGGTCCCTCCGGCCGCGGGGCCAGGGCGGGACAAGAGACGAGGTTTATCTCTCAACCCGCTGAGCGTGTTCGACTTAGGGTCTCGCGCGCCGAGGCCCCGAGCCGATCGCTCCGGGATACCGACTCAAATATAGGAGTGCAGCGACATTGCGCAAGAGATCCGACTTGCGGGGCCCTCCCCTCCACCGTTAGACTTGTGTCTCTCCAAGGCGAAGATGGCCCTGTAGACACCGAGGAAGGGTGCCGATGCTGCAGCAGATGCGCGACTGGTTCCGCTACCTGAAGTGGTTGCTCGTCATCATTATTTTCATGTTCATCTGGTGGGCCTTCGCCACCTGGGGCGGCGGCACGTCCCGCACGCGGCCGGAGGCGGATTGGGCGGCCCGGGTCAACGGCGTCGCCATCCCCGTCTCGACCCTGCAGGCTTACGCCCGGCGGCTCGACAGCACCTACCAGTCCTTGCTCGGCGAGCAGTACGCACAGCAAAGGTCCTTGATCCGCATCGGTCAGCAGGCGATCAACACGCTCGTCGAACAGGAGCTGATCCACCAGGAGGCGCTGCGCCAGGGGATCACGGTGACCGCCCGGGAAGTCGTCGATTCCATCACGCGCGATCCGAATTTCCAGGAGAACGGCCAGTTTATCGGCAGGGAGCGCTACCACAACCTGTTCCGGAACAACCGCATCACCGTCACCGAGTACGAGGACCAGATCCGCCGCGGCCTGGTCATCGACAAGTTCCGCCGGATGATTGAAGACGGTGTCACCGTGAGCGAGGCGGAGGTCGAGCAGGAGTTCCGGAAGCGGAATGTGAAGGCGACCGTCGAGTACCTGGTGGTCGACCCGACCAGGGCCAAGGTGCAGTCGCCTCCCGCCGAGGCTGATTTGCAGCGCCATTACGAAGGGCACCTTGACCGCTTCATGCAGGGCGAAGGACGCACGGGGATGTTCGTCCTGTTCGGCGCTGCCGAGCTCTCCGCCGCGCAGAGCGTGACCGATGAGGACGTGGCGGCCGCCTACGAGCGTCTGAAGGCCACACGCTTCAGCACCGGCGAGCAGCGCTGTGCTGCGCATATCCTGATCAAGGCCGACAACGCTGCCGCTCCCGACGCCGTCTCCAAGGCCGAGAAGAGAGCGCGTGAGGCCCTGAAGCGCGCCCGATCCGGGGAGGATTTCGCGGCCCTGGCGCGCAGGTATTCCGAGGACTCGACGGCCCCGGCCGGCGGTGATCTGGGGTGCTTTGGCCGGGGCCAGATGGTCCGGGAATTCGAGGACGCCGCTTTTGCGCTGCAGGCGGGCGGCATCAGTGACCTGGTGCGGACGCATTTCGGGTTTCACGTCATCAAGGGTTCCGGCAGCCGCCCGCCGCGCACCACGCCCATCGAGGAGGTGCGCGAGACGCTCCGGCAGGAGATCCAGCTCGACCGTGCCCGATCCGAAGTCCAGAAGCGCAGCACCGAATTCGCACGCGCGGCCGCCGGCGGCAACCTGGAGGCCGTGGCCAAGTCGCAGGGGCTGACCGTCCAGCCGATCGGCGAGGTGCGGGAGGGCGACGCTCTTCCCGGGCTGCTCGCCTCACAGACCGTCGTCGGGCGCATGCTCGATATGGCCCCCGGCCAGGTGAGCGAGCCGATTGCGGTCCCCTCCGGCCAGGTCGTGGTGCAGGTGACCGGCACCCTGCCTGCTTCGCCCCGGCCGTTGCAGGAGGCCCGCACCCAGATCCTGAAGGATTTCGAGCAGGAGCGCGCCCGCGAGTCGGTGGCCCGCACGGTCCGGTCCGCCGGCTCCCCTGGCGGGCTGAAGGCCGCGGCCCGCGCCCTGAAGACTGAACTCAAGACCCAGGCCGACGTCACGCGTGGCGCCGGCCTGCCCGGCGTCCCGCCCGATGCCGAAATCGAGAAGCAGATCGACACGCTCCCTGCCGGGACCGTGGGCGACCCGGTCTCCACCTCCGCCGGCATTGTGGTGCTGAGCGTGTTGGAGCGCCGGGATCACAAGGACGAGTTCGCCGCAGAGCGCGATTCCATCAGCGACGGCCTGCTGAGGCAGCGCCAGGACAGGCTGTACCGGGCGCTGGTGAAGCGCCTCCGGGAGCACGCCGACGTCCTGCTCAACGAGGCGGCGATCAAGGCCATGGATCAGGCCTGACCTTTCCGGCACCGCCTGACGCTTTCGTGATCCCCCACCCGCACGGCCGCGGCCACACGCCCGCCCTTGAACGGCGGCTCTCCGGCCCTATATTCTCCCGTACGCTCCAAGATCGGTGAGAGAACCAGCGGGAGGGCAGAGGATGGTCAATCTCGTGTCGCAGAAGTCTTTCCGCAAGGGCCTGGACGCCGCGGCGCGCGGCGAGTTCCTGGAAGCGCTGGCCTACTTCGAGGCCTCCGTCCGACTGGCGCGCCGGCAGGAGGAGGCGGCCGTGCCGATGAGATACCTCTCGTATTACGGGTGGTGCCTGGCGATGTCCTCCGATCGCCTGCACGAGGCCCTGACCGTCTGCGAGGCCGCCGTGCGGGCGCAATTCTACGACCCCGACCTCCGCCTGAACCTGGGGCGGGTCTACCTCAGGGCGGGCGACCGGGGCCTCGCGTTCGGCGCGTTCGTCGCAGGCCTGACGCTGAACCCGGGCCATCCGCAACTGAGATCCGAGATCCGGCGCCTCGGAATCAGGCGCCACCCGGTGGTGCGGTTTCTGGCGCGCAGCCATCCGGTCAACCGGATCCTGGGACGCTGGCGGGGAGGATGGAGAGGGACTCGTCCTGCGCGGCCCGGGATCCGGGTCCGCTTCACTGGAGGGTGACCGCGGACGTGGCGCTCCCCCCGGCGGTCGAGACCACCGTGACCGTGCCCGGGTTCGTGGTCGGTGAGACGATCAACCGGTACACGCCCGCCGAGGGGACCCAGGTCATGACCCCGTAACCCTGGACCGAAAGCGTGACCGACCCCAGGGGGTAATTGGTCGTCGCCTCCACCGTGAGCGTGCTGTTCGAGATCCTGTAGGCCGCCAGGGGGATGGTGATCACCTCCACGACGTCGTCGATGATGTTGTTGCAGTCGTCGTCGACGCCGTTGAAGACCTCGACGGCGGACGGGTGAATGGACGCGACGGCGTCGTTGCAGTCCCCGGCGCACGTCGTGTAGCCGTCGCCGTCCTGATCGAAACCCTCGTCGACGCTCCCGTCGCAGTCGTCGTCGGCGCCGTTGCAGAATTCGGTCGTCGGCGAGCCGGCCACGACGCTGCAGGCCGTGGAGGTGGGCGACACGCAGACGATGGTCCCCGTGCGCAGGCAGGCGCCGATGCCGTCGCTGCAGACGACACCCGTGCCGAATCCCTCGTCCGTCAAGCCGTCACAGTCGTCATCCCTGGTGTTGCAGATTTCCGTGGCCCCCGGATGGATGGCCGGGTCCGTGTCGTCGCAGTCGACGTCGGCGAAGTAGCCGTCGGAGTCGCTGTCCTGACAGGCGTCTCCGAGCCCGTTGCCGTCCCGATCGCGCTGGTCGGGGTTGTAGGTGGCGAGGCAGTTGTCGCATGACTCGCCCCGCCCGTCGCGGTCCTGGTCGGCCTGGGAGGCGTTGGCCACAAGCGGGCAATTGTCGGTGATGTCGAGAACCAGATCCCCGTCGGTGTCCCGGTTCTGGGCCTCGCAGGCCACGGCGATCGGCCGCGCCTCCCCGCCGGTGCCGGTGCCGAGCGTCCCTTCCCCGCAGACGTTCTTGGCAGCCTGGAGGTAGTAATAAAAATATCCGGCGGGCGGCGACTGCGCCTCCGTCAGCCGGAGATCCGCGGACTCCGACATGAGGCAGACGCTCTGGAAGGCCCACCCGGCGATCGGCACCAGGCCGCGGTAGACGTTGTAGATGTTGGCCTCGGCGACTTGTTCCCAGATCAGGAGGCTGGAGGAAGAGGGGCCGGTCACGACCAGGTTGAGCGCCTCTCCGGGCGGGCTGGCGACCGAATAGAGGACGGGCGCGCAGTCGGCCGCGTCCAGGACACCGTCATTGTCGTCATCCGGGTCGACGCAGTCCTTGAGGCCGTCCCCGTCGGTGTCCGGGAAGCCTTCATCGACCGCCAGGTTGCAGTTGTCGTCCAGGCCGTTGCAGACCTCGGCCCTCCCCGGGCTGACGAGGGGGTCGGCGTCGTTGCAGTCCCCGCCGCAGGTCGTGTAGCCGTCGCCGTCGGCGTCGAACCCCTCGTCGATGGTCAAGTTGCAGTTGTCGTCGATGCCGTTGCAGGTCTCGGCCCGGCCCGGATTGATGAGCGGATTGGCGTCGTTGCAGTCCCCGCCGCAGGCCGTGTAGCCGTCGGCGTCGGCGTCGAACCCTTCGTCGACCACCCCGTTGCAGTTGTCGTCGGCGCTGTTGCAGATTTCGGGGACACCGGGGTGGATCTGGGCGTTGCCGTCGTTGCAGTCGCCGTTGCAGGTGGTGAAGCCGTCTCCGTCGCGGTCGAAGCCTTCGTCCACCAAGGTGTCGCAGTTGTCGTCGTAGCCGTTGCATCTCTCCGTCGCCCCCGGGTGGACCAGCGGATCGTTGTCGTTGCAGTCGGTGTCGGTGGAGTACCCGTCGGCATCGTTGTCGATCCCCCCGGAGCTGGCCGCGATCCGCAGATCGTACGACCCGTAAATCCCGAAATCGGGGGCATGAACCGAACGGACGTAGAGGCGGCCGGTCGAGGCGGGCGTGTAGAGGATCAGAGAGGAGGCGTCGCTGAGGCT
Source organism: Acidobacteriota bacterium (assembly GCA_016177515.1). GTDB lineage: Bacteria > Acidobacteriota > Polarisedimenticolia > Gp22-AA2 > Gp22-AA2 > Gp22-AA3. The sequence continues at coordinate 8,684 of JACOUZ010000021.1, read as the reverse complement.
CCGGTCGTCGTTGCTCGCGAGAACGGTGCTGCCGTCGGACGCCAGAAGCGTCAGGGACGTGTTGGCGTCCCCCAGAAGGCTGAGCGTCTCGATGGCGTAGCTCGTGCCGGCGATGGCATCGAAGGCGAACAGATCGGGGTCCGGCTCGCCCAGGAGGTCGTTGTTGCGATCGGCGAAAAAGGTGGCGTGGTTGAGGCCCCCGCCGGGGGACAGCAGCCGGGCTTCGCCGACGGTGTCGTTCAGCTCGAACGCGTCGACGAAGTACTCGACGCCGAGCTCGCGGAAGGCCCCTTTCATCTCCGCAAACCAGCCGTTGTTGACCGAGGGATGGAACCAGCTGTCCCAGAAATCCTCCAGGCTGATGTTCACCGCCCCGGGCAGGTACGTCGTCATGGCCCGCCAGTACTCCGCGTCGAGCCCCTGCAGGAGGTCCCAAGCCTCCTCGATCCCGGCCGTCTCGTCGGTGGTCGCCGGGCCGTCGCCGATGTCCCACAGCGCCGCGTACACGGTCGTCTCGCTGCTCGCCCCCCGGCACACGAACGGGAGCTGCGTCTCGGCGTCGAAGTAGAACTGCAGGTTGCCCGGCCCGGGCAGTCCCGTCGTGCGGACGTAGGTGGAGGCATGGGGAAGACTGGCGAAGCGCCGCGCCGACAACCCGAAGAAGGTGGCGTGCCCCTCGTCGAACGCCAGCATCAGGTTCTGGTTGCAGTCGCTCAGGTGGTGCGCGCCGTTGGGGCTGTCGGTCCCGGAGAAATTGTAGACGACGTAATGCCCCATCTCGTGCAGCATCACGGTGTCGTCGTAGCCCGCGTTGCGCGCCTGCGTGATCGTGTCGTTGCTCGGATTGAAGCTCGAGAGGTTCGGGTTCGCCGCGTTGAACACGACGATCAGCAGGGGGTACGTGCCCGAGCCCCGCATCGACACCAGGTAGTCGCTCCCCAGGATCGCCGAGTCGTAGAGGTTGAACGCCTCGCCCCCCGCCCCCGGCTCGGCCGCCAGCGTCCCGATGAACACGTCCTGGGTAGGCCCATGGTTGGTATACGTCTGGGTGCGGATCGACCAGATGTCGTTGACCTGGCTGCCGGAGCGGACGTCCACGGGCACCGCGGTGCTCGTCTGCCGGCGGGCCAGGCAGCGGATGTAGATGTCCCGCGTGCGCGTGTCCGGGACGCCGAAGACGAAGTTCCCGGCGCCGTCGGTCACTCCGCTCCCCACGATCTTGGTGCCTTCCACGACCTGGACGGCGGCGAAGCGGATCGGCCTCTGGGGTTCGATCCCGGTGAAACCGTTGGCGTCGAATTCCCGGTCCACGTAGACGAAACGGCCGCTGACGTTGTAATCGGCGAGCGCCGGCAGGCAGGTTCCGGCGAGGAGGACCAGCGCCATGAAGGCCCGCTTCATGGCAGCGGCTCCGACACCGGCACCCCCATCACCTCGTAGGCTCCGGCGTGGTGCCGGCCCGCGGGCGCGGCCGGTCCCCGCCGCCAGAGCACCCCTTGCTGCGTGCGATACTGCCGCCCGTCCGCCAGACGGAACGAGGCCTCAAGCCGGATGGCGAAATCCCCGGCCCTCAGGGCCCGCACGGGCACCTCGACGAGCCGCCGTTCCCCGGATCTCATGAGGGGCGTCAGCGTCTGGAGCCCGGCCGCGCCGTCTCGCTCCAGCCCTTCCGGGAGGACCCAGTGCAGCGACACGTCGAGCAGGTCGGCGGCCGCGAGGAACATCGCCTCCACCCGGGCCGGCTCACCGCGGCCCGGAAGGCCCTCATGGACCTCGAGGTCAAGACGAAGCGGCAGGGTCGGCTCGACGGTGGTGTGCCGGACGGGAGCCGGGGGCGGAACAAAAGAGGTCCCGAGGTGCGCGGGCTGAAACAGGATGGCCGCCGAAAGGCAGACGGCAGGGACCGCCACGACCACGATTCGCGGTGTCCTGCGCATCAAAGAGCCCCCTCCACGAAGGCTTAGGATGCTTGCATTGAGAGTCGGCCGGGCGCAAAACCTCACCCTAAGTACGGCGCCTCCCAGTCAAAGTCAAGCACAAATGGTCTTGAGTGCCGTCAGGCCTTGACTCCGGAGCCATTCGCCGTAAACTCTGCTCACCCCATGGACGCCATGAAGCCGATGAAAATCCTCGACTTTCCCGCCCGCCGGCGGGCCGGACCGGCGGTGCGGGAGCGGATCGCCTCGGTCGAGAGCCTCCTCGGAGATTGCCTCGGAAGGCAGGCCGAGCTCCAGCAGGACGGGCGGCGCCTGCAAGCATCCCTCGACCGGTTGTCGCTCTTGACGCGCGACATGGTCCGGAGCGCCGAGCGCCTGCGGCACACCCTGGGCCGGCTCAGGGCCTGCCACCCCTGGTTCGGGCCACCTCCGGCCTCGTCCTGACGCAGAGACCGATGTCCGGAAGGGTTTATTTCGACCACGCCTCCACCACCCCCGTCGCACCCGAGGTACTCGAGGCGATGCTTCCTTTCTTCGGGGCCCGCTTCGGGGACGCCTCCAGCCTGCACGCCCGCGGCCGGATGGCGCGCGAGGCGGTGGATCGGGCGCGCGCCGACGTGGCCGCGCTCCTCGGCGCATCCCCCGACGAGATCCTGTTCACCTCCTCGTCCACCGAGTCGAACAACCTGGCGCTGAAAGGCCTCGCCGCCGCTGCGGGCCGCAGGCGCGGGCATCTGATCGCCGCGCGGACGGAACACTTCGCGATCCTGCATCCGCTGCGCACCCTGGAGCGCCAGGGATTCTCGCTGACGCTCCTGCCCGTGGACCGGCACGGCCTCGTGGATCCCGGGGACCTGGCCCGGGCGCTCCGCCACGACACGATTCTGGTGAGTGTGGCGCACGCGGCCGGCGAGATCGGCTCAGTCCAGCCGCTGGCCGAGCTCTGCCGCATCACGCGCGGGCGCGGCGTCCCGTTCCACTGCGACGCCACACTGACCGCCGGGACGCCCGAATGGCCGGCCGCTCCCGACGGCCCCGACCTGGTGACTCTGACGGCGCACCTCCTGTATGGGCCACAGGGGATCGGCGCCCTCAGGGTGCGCAAGGGCATCCGACTCCTGCCGCTCATCGAGGGGGGAACGCAGGAGGGAGGCCTGAGGGCCGGGACCGAGCCGCTGGCGGCGGTCGTGGGATTCGGGGCGGCGGCATGCCTGGCGGCGAAGACGATGGTTCAGCGCGCGGCGCGCGCGCGCGGCCTCGCGGAGCGCCTGCGGCGGGCCCTCCTGGAGCGCCTGGACGGCCTGGTGTGGACCGGCCACCCCGAGCGCAGGCTCCCGGGGCACGTCAGCCTGTGCGTGCGTGGCGCGGAGGCGGAGGCGCTCCTGCGCGGTCTCGACGCAGAGGGGATCGAGGCCGCAAGCGGGTCCGCCTGCACCACCGAGGTGCGCAAGCCGTCTCACGTCCTGGAAGCGCTGGGGATCGACCCGGTCACGGCGCGCGGGGCCCTCGTCTTCTCCATGGGAGAGATGAATCAGGAAGGCGATCCCGAGTTCGCCGCCACGGCGCTCGCGAAGGTGGTGCCGCGGCTCCGCGCCCTGAGCCCCTGACAGCCCTCCCCGGGACACACGCTCAATCGAGCGGATCGAACACCAGCCCGGTGAGGATCTTCGGGTAGAAGTACGTCGACTTCTGCGGCAACCGGTAGCCGCCGCGCGTCACTTCGATCACCTGCTCGATGCGCGTGGGGTTCATCAGGACGCCGATCTGCGCCCGTCCCCCCGCCACCCGCTCGAAGACTTCGCGATCGTCTTTCGCGTAGTCGAGGTTGGTCTGTCCGGCCTGAGCGTCGGGAGTGATCCCGAGCAGGCCTTCCAGCACCAGGCGGTGCAGAAGGATCACGTCGAGACTGCGCAACGGCCCGGGCGTCTGGGCCATGACCGGGAGCGACAGCCCCTCCCCTTCCTTCCACTCCGCCAGCAGGAATCCTCCTTCCGGAAACGCCAGGCCAAACACGCCGGGCCGCCCGCGCTTCGAGGACAGGGACTCGCGCAGAGCCTCCGCGGTGGCGACCGGGGTCAGGCGGAACAGCGAGGCCAGCCGATCGCCGAAGCGGCCGGCGTCGAAATCGGACAGGGAGTGCACCAGGCGGTGAATCGGGAAAACGGCCAGGCCCGGGTCTTCCAGGCTGCAGAAAAAGGCCAGGACGTGCTCCGCATCGCGGTGGCCCCGCGCCCGGCGCTCGTCCCGGTAGGCCAGGGCCGACTCGTAGCGGTGGTGGCCGTCAGCCATCAGCGACCACTGGACGCGCAGTCGGTCCGAGAGAAAGGCCACGCGTCCGGGATCGTCCAGGCGCACGACCCGGCTCAGCGTCCCCTCATCGTCACGCGCCTCTTCGAACAGATCGGCCCCCATCGCGTCCTGCATGAGCCGCGCCACCTCTCCCCCGGGATCCGGGTGCAGGAGGAAGACGGCGCTCAAGTGGGTCCGGGTGGCCGCCAGGAGGCGCCGCCGATCGGCGCGCGGGCGGTCGAGCGTCCGCTCGTGCGGAATCACGGAGCCCGACCCGAACGGCTCGAGCGTCAGCCGCGCGAAGAATCCACGGCGGGTGACCTCCCGGCCGGACGAATCGCGGTAGCGTTGCTCGCAGGCGTAGAACGAGGGCCGCGAATCGCGCACCAGAAGCCCGTCCCGTACCCAGCGTTCGAGCAGGCCGGCGGCGGCCTCGTAGGGGTCCTCGCCCTGCGGCGGGCGAGGCAGGTCGAGTTGCACCACGTTGTTCGGATGGCGATCTCCCAGGCTCCGGCGTTGCTCTTCCGTGAGCACGTCGTACGGAGGCGCCACCAGACGGTCCATCCGGCCCCGGAGGTGCGGGGCGTAGCACAGGGCCCGGTAAGGCGATATGGCAGGCATGGAGATGCGATCAGAGGTGCTCGATGCCGAGGCGTTCTTCGAGCCGGTGGATGACGTCCGCTTCGATCACGCCGGTGGAGCGGCGGTCAACCAGGATCCGGACGCGGCGGGCGCGGTCGAGCCCCATCACCAGGATGCGCGCCCGCAAGCGCAGCTCGGTCCCCTCCCTGGTGTGTGTGACCACCCCTTCCAGGGACACCTTTCCCTGCTTGACCTTGATCATTTGGAGGATGTGGTAGTTGCGCCCCAGGCGCAGCGGGGGCTCGGCGACCTGGGCCGGGTACTTGTCCTGGCTGAAATCGACGAAGGAGGTCTTGACCGTGCGGGTCTCCTGGCTGGTTTCCTCCGGCGGGAACCCTTCGGCTTCGAGAGTCGACAGCAGGCCTTTCCACAGCTTGCCCGGCCGCATCTTGTAGATCCGCGTCAGGAATGAAGACTGGTTTTCGGGTGGAATCTCCGGAGCTGCGTCTTCGGGCGCCGGCGATTCCGGCGCCTCCCCTGCTTCCGGCTGGGCCTGGGGGGGCGGCGGAGCCTCCGCCGGCGGGGCCGTTCCTATGGGAGGCTCCGGCCGGACGCCGGCCGGCAGGACGCCCGGACCGGAGCCCGGGAGCATCAGGATGAAGCCCAGAAGCGCGGCCCGGATCGGGCGGCGTGCGGCCGGCTGCATGTGTGCCTCCCTCCGATGCATGACGGAGCGGCAGTATAGCATGCGCCGGAAGGGCCCCCCGGGCCCGCGGCGCGGCTTGGCCCGGGAACCTGCCCGGGCAGGGGACCCGGACGGCCGGATGCATGGACTGCTTCCCGGGTTCAGGCCCCCGCTGCCGACTGAGGGTGCGAAGCGGCACCGCCGGCCAGGGAGGCGATGGTGCTCGCCAGGTGCTCGAGCTTGAACGGCTTGTCCACGCAGGGACAACCGGAATGATCCAGGAATTCGCGCGCCACGGGGTGGAGCGTGTCGCCCGACGCGAAGATGACGCGGCGGGCCAGGTCGGGCCAGCGCCGGCGGATTTCCTCGAACAGCTGCTGGCCGTCCATCTCGGGCATCTTGAGATCGAGAAGGAGGATGTCGTAGTTGCGGCGCTCGATCTTCTGCAGCGCTTCGCGCGCGCTCCCGGCCGTGTCGATCGAGTGCCGTCCATCGCGGCCGAAGGCGTCCACGATGAGATCGAGAATGACCGTCTCGTCGTCCACCGCCAGGATGCTGAGGGAGCGGCAGGCGATCTCCTGGCCGCGGCCCGGGCCGGATGCCGTTTCGGCCGCGGCGGTGTCGGTGACTATCGGCAATTCGATGATGATGCTCGTGCCGTCGCCCTTCCGGCTTTCGCCCCAGATCCTCCCCCCGTGGTCCTTGATGATGCCGTAGGACACGGACAGTCCGAGCCCCGCCCCTTCCCCCACCTCCTTGGTGGTGAAGAACGGATCGAAGATCCTGGCCAGGATTTCGGGCGGCATGCCCGGACCGTCGTCGCGAACCTCCAGGCGGATCGTGCCGTCGCGCGCCGAGGTGGTGAGGCTCAGGGTGCCCTGGCCCTTGTGCGCGGCGATGGCGTGCTCGGCGTTGTTGATCAGGTTCAGGAGGACCTGCTGCATCTGGTTGAAATCGAGCATGGTCTTCGGGATGAGAGGATCCAGGTTTTTCACCACCTTCAGGTTGTTGACCCGGAGCTGGTACCCCTTCAGGTCGAGGGTTTTCTCGATGATGCCGTTGAGGCCCAGGTATCTCTTCTCGGACGGGTAACGCCGGGCGAACGCGAGCAGGTTCTGGACTATTTTCTGGCAGCGCAGCGCCGACTCGAAGATGCGCTCCACCGACTTGCGCTGCCGCGCGTCCGTGGCCCCGCCCATGAGGAGTTGCGCGTAGCCCAGGACACCGGTCAGGGGATTGTTCAGCTCGTGCGCCACGCCGCTGACCAGCTCACCCATGGCGGACAGCTTCTCCGTCACCTGGAGCGACCGCCGGGCGGATTTCAGGTCGGTGATGTCCTTGATGATGCCGACGGTGCCGCACGGCGCGCCCGTTCCGTCCCTGAGGGGTGAGGCCGCCACCAGAACGTCCCGCAGGCCGCCGTCCGGGCCCCGCACCGTGGCGTGCGCGTCCTGGCGCAGCTGGCCGTAGAGCAAGGCGTTCTTGATGGCGCTCGCCGAGGCGTTGGCCACCACCTGGCAGGCCGTTATCTCCTCGCGCGTGAAGCGGCGATCGGCGCGGGCCGCCCGCAGGAACAGCATTCCGAGAAGCGTGTCCTTGTACAGGATCGGAAGGACCATGATCGACTGATAGCCAAGCCTGTCCAGGGCCTCCTTCATGGGCTGCATGAGGGGTTCCCGGGCGACGTCGTTGATCACCACCGTCTCGCGGGTCTCGATCGCCTTGCGGACCTCGGGGTATTTTCTGAGGTCGAGGACGAGCCCGGATACCCCGGGATTGTCGCTGCTCGCGAGGACGGAGCATTCCCCCGTCTTCCCATCCACCGTCAGGACGGAACACCTGCGGGCGCTCACCAGGAGTGCGATGCGCTGGACGATCAGGTAGAAGACCTCTCGCAGGTCCAGGGTCGAGGTCGTCGCCGTCGTGATTTCGTGGAAGGTCTTGAGCTCCATGCGCTCGCGCTCGCTCCTCCCGAACTGGGCCTGCTCGATCCGGCCCTGGTGGACCAGATGACCGTAATAGAGGGCCGCCGTGTACAGGAACGGTAGGCGCATCAGGAGGGATGTGAGCTCGCCCTCCCCGGCCCCGTGCCGCCGCATCAGGTACAGATAGAATCCGGACACGACCGTTGCGCCGGCCATGATGCGCGGCAGGTCGGTCCCCAAAGCCGCCAGCAGGAGATTCAGGAAGAACGCCAGCGGCAGGTCGCCGCCCTCGAGTCCGGCACGGAACAATCCGAGTGAGACCAGAAAGGTGTCCGCCACGACCACGAGGTATTCGAGGTTCCGCGATCGGAACAGCCCCTCGGGAAGACAGGTGAGCGCGATGTTGCTCGCGACGAACGACAGGACGAGGCCGAAATCGAATGCCGTGAGCCTCATGTCTCCCGGCGGGGACAGGATCAGGGCCGTGGCCAGGATGAGCATCCAGCGCAGGGCCAGCCGCACGGTCTTCGGGCTGGCGCGTTCGATGGGATCCACCCAGGCACGAAGGGCCAAATTCTTCCCTCTCCGGATCGCTCCGACGGCAGGGAAATATAGTGTCCGTGCCGCGATCCGCAAGTCCGGCATCCGACGGAACCCGGCGAATCCTTGACTTTTCAGGATCGCCGCGTAGAATCAAACCCGCCATGAAACGCGCTCGCCCCGGCCTCTGTCTCTATCTGATCGGCCTGTTCCTGTCCCTGCCGGGGGCCCTGCACGCCGAGACCCATCCTCCCGTCACCGACTACTCCAGACTCAAGGAGGTCGACTGGACGGGTCTGTCGGACTCCCAGAAAAAGATCGCCCTCGAGGTGATGAACGAGAACGGCTGCAACTGCGGCTGCAACATGACCATCGCCACCTGCCGCGACCGCGATTCGTCCTGCCGCCGCAGCCTGATCTTCGCCCGGACGGTCATCGACGCCCTGCGCGAAGGGAAGCCGGAGGCCGAGGTGGTCCGCGTTTTGAAAGCCAAGACCGCCACCTTCGTCGAGGCCAAGCTCCCCGACGATGCAGGCGTCGCCCACAGCATCGACACCGCCGGCAGGCCGGAGCGCGGGCCGAAGGAGGCCCCGGTCGTGCTCGTCGAGTTTTCCGATTTCCAGTGCCCCTACTGCGCCGGCCTGCAGCCCACGCTGGACCAGGTCCTCAAGGCATTCCCGAAGGAGGTGAAGCTGGTCTTCAAGCAGTTTCCGCTCAACATCCACC
>JACOUZ010000326.1 GCA_016177515.1 Acidobacteriota bacterium | reverse complement strand
GGGGACGACCTGGCCGACCGCATCGTCGAGGTGGCGGTCTCGTGGGCCGACGGCGAGGTCGTCGGCCTGGTCGAAGGGCTCGGCCCGCACCTGCGCGAGTGGGTCATCGGTTTCCTGATCGCCGCGGTCGTAAAGATGGCGCGCTACCGCAACTACGATCTCGAGGTGCGCCGCTCGGCCGTGGACCTCGACGCCCTGGTAGCACTCCTCGAAGAGGAGACCTCCTTTCTGCTGGACGCCCTGCCGCAGGCGATCAAGAAGGCGGTCGAGGCGTCGGGGGAGATCGGCGCGCCGGGCCGCTCGCTGGCGCGGCGCCGGGTCGAGGACCGGTGCCTTTCGATCCTCGCCTGCCGCGGGCCGTTCTTCCCGCAGGGGATGGCGCTCGAAACGCTCGGCGAGCTGCGCTCGGTCGGGGCGGTGAACGAGATCATGGATTTCCTGACGGAGGAGAATTCCTATCTCTACGAGGCGGCCGAGCACGCCCTCGCGAAGCTGGACGAGGCGGTGATCGAGCCGGCCCGGGCCCGGCTGGCCGCCGCCAACATCGAGGAGGACGCCGGGCACAGCCTGCTCATCACCCTGTGCGAGATCGGCACGCCCGAGGCGCTCAAGCTTGTCCTCGAGCACCACGAGTTCTTCGTCGATGCGGCCGGCCCAGGCAACTCGGCCCGCTGGATCTCGCTCCTGGGAGCGCGCGAGCTGATCGATCCGCTGCGCCGTCACCTTCCCAAGGACACCGCCCAGGTCGGCCAGGCGATCCTCCTTTTGGCGGCGATCCACAACCTCCGGGTCCCGGAAGAGGCCGCCATCCGCCAGGCCATCGACGAATTCTGGAAGAAGCACCCGGAAGAGGGCGAGGACGGCGGGGACCCCGGGCCGGGTGACGGCTCCGACAAATACCTGATGTGAGTCGACGATGAGACACGACGCGACGAAGGGCATCTGCCTCGCGGCTTCTGTGCTGGCGGCGGCGCTGGCGGCCGCCGCGGCCTGGGCCGCCCCGCTGTCCGCGGCGCAGCCCGTCCCCGCCGATGCGCCCCTGCGCTTCGCGCCGAAGGCCCGCCGGATGTCCACCTACACCTTCACTGGGCGCTTCGAGATCAAGACCCGGGACGTGACCTTCGAGGCGCCGGACGCCTACCTCGACGGCTTCAATTTCTGGGCCGGCCGGATGAAGGGCCAGAAGCGCAGCGAGGTGTACCAGATCGTGACCATGACGCAGGACGTGGACGGCAGCGGCCTGCTGCCGTTCCGGCGCTCCATCCAGCGCTTCAACCTCGAGTTCGAAAAGCAGGGACAGGCTTACGCCGCCATGGGCTCCATCGAGCGCGACGTCACCAGCCTGGTCTGGGAGGGGACGCTCGATCCGCTCGGCAACGTGAAAGATAAGCGCAAGGTGGGGGGCCGTGACAATCCGGAAATCGATCGGCTCGCCATCCCCGAGATGGAACGCGTCTTCCCGTTGCTCGACGGGGAGCGCGACATCAGGATCGGAGAGGGTTTCAAGGAGGAGCGCGTCGTGCCGCTCCCCACCAAGCTCAACATCGCCGGCCTGGAGGACGTGACCGTCAAGGTCACCCGGGACTACATCCTGAAATCGGTCGCCGGCCCCCTGGCCACCTTCGAGGTGAAGGTGACGTACAGCAGCGACCCCGCCTACCAGGCCAGTACCGAAAACACGACCTGCGCCATCAGCGGCGGCGGCGCCGGCGAGGCCACCTTCGCGGTGAAGCGCGGTGTGTTCCTGGTGTCGCGCGTGCCGACCTCCATGCGCATCGACATCGAGGCCCCGCTGCGGCCCCTGCCCGGGCATCCCGAGACGGCCGTCGCGGCGCTCGGCAAGTCCCACATCGATCTCGACCTGATCCTGTTCGGCGAGCAGAAGGTGGTGCGGACCTGGGGCGAAGAAGAGGACTAGGAGCCCGCGGGGCCGCCGGCAACCTCGAGGGGCGGTTCGAGAAGCGCCGGATCGAGCCCGCGGATTACGGCTGGGCCGCGGGGGACGAGGAGGACGCGCCGCCCCGCCTGCCGACCACCGTCACGCCCGAGAAGACCCGCACCATCCTGTCCCGGAACGACTCGCCCGACATCTCCTTCGATCGGTCGATCAATCCCTACAAGGGCTGCGAGCATGGCTGCGTCTACTGCTTCGCGCGGCCGACGCACTCCTACCTCGGGTTGTCGCCGGGGCTCGACTTCGAGACGAAGATCTTCTCCAAGCCGGACGCGGCCGGCCTGCTGCGTGAGGAGCTGCGCCGCCCCGGCTATCGCTGCGAGGTCGTCGCGCTGGGCGCCAACACCGACCCGTACCAGCCGGTGGAGCGCGACCTTTTGATCACGCGCGGCATCCTGGAGGTGTTGAGCGAGCACCGGCACCCGGTGGGCATCGTCACGAAGGGGAGCCTGGTCCTGAGGGACATCGACCTCCTCGCGCCGATGGCCGGCATGCGGCTGGCGACGGTCATGGTCTCGATCACGACACTCGATCGCGGACTGGCGCGCCGGATGGAGCCGCGCGCCGCCAGCCCCGAGCGGCGCCTCGCAATGATTCGCGCCCTCAGCGCGGCCGGCATCCCGACGGGCGTGCTGTCGTCGCCGATGATCCCGGGGCTGAACGACCCGGAGCTCGAGCGGATCCTCGGAGCCGCCGCCGGGGCGGGGGCGCGATCCGCGGGGTACGTCCTTTTGCGCCTGCCCCACGAGGTGGGTCCGATCTTCAGCGAGTGGCTCGAGACCCACTATCCGCTCCGGGCGGCGCACGTCCTGGGCCTGGTGCGGGAGACCCGCGGCGGCAAGCTCTACGACGGCGAATTCGGTAAGAGGATGAAGGGGACCGGGCCGTACGCCGAGATCCTGCGCCGCCGCTTCGAGACCGCCTGCCGCCGTCTCGGACTGTCGCGCGCGCCGGCGGCCCTCGACACCACGCAGTTCCGGGTGCCGCCGCGCCCGGGAGACCAGCCGGGCCTGTTCGATCCGCACTGACCGGAGCGCCCCGGGGCGGGCGCGGGCGTCAGCGCCTGCCGTGGAGGAGAAACGCTCCCAGGTCCCAGGCCGCCAAGCTCCAGCCGCCATTGCCGCCGTTGGCGCCCAGAATCACCAGATCGTTGAAGCCGTCGCCGTTCAAATCGGTCAAGACAGGCCGTGAGGCGGCGAGCAGGCCCGGGGCGTCGAAAGGGAAGCCCCGGATCGGCTGGCCCATCGCGCGCAGCCCGAAAATGCGCAGGTACGAGCTGCCGGCGTACTGATTGCTCATCGCCTGGAGGAGATCGGGCCGCCGGTCGCCGTTCAGATCGGCGACCACCCAGGGAGTGGCTTCGAGGAACTGGGAGCGCACGAAACCACGGTGCACGACGACGGGGAAGCCCTGAAGGACGCTGCCGTCCTCGTCGAAACCGAAGAGCTGATCGCCGTCCTGCTGCAGGATGTCCTGCAGGCCGTCGAAGTTCAGGTCGGTGACCACCGCGCCCCACGGGGCGCCGGCTTCGAGCAGCCGCGGCCAGCCCGGGAGACTCGATCCATCGGAACGGATGACGTGCACCGCGGCCGGGACGAGCGGCCCGCCTGCGCTCGGTTCCGGGATCGGCTCGGTCACGTCTCCCTGGAAGGGGAGCGTGGACTGCACCAGCTCGGGGCGGCCGTCGCCGTCGAGATCGGCCGGAACCGGCGCCTGCTGGTCGACGATTTCCGTCAGCCACTTCGGAAAGCCCGGGAGGATCCGGCCGTCCCCGGAGACCACGGCCAGGCGCGGAGCGACACCGGACTCGACGAAGATCAGCTCCATGCGGCCGTCGCCGTCGAGGTCGGCCGTGGCCATGTCGGCGTTCACCTCCCGGAGGCGCCCCTCGCGGTCCGGGCCGAGACGCAACGGCCACCCCGGCAGCGGCGTGCCGTCGGCCTTGAATGCCAGGATGGTGCCGCGATTCATGCCGCGGATGACCTCGGGGATCCCGTCCCCCGTCAGGTCGGCCATGAGTGTCGGGACGCCCGAGCAGGTGTAGTAATCGCTCCCCGCGCTGCGCATCTCGACCGGCCAGGCGAGCGGCAGTCCGGCGGGATCGACCTGGCGCAGTTCACTGCCGTCCGCCCGCAGAGCGTACAGGAAGTTGCGGCGCATCGGCGTCCCCGACACGACGCACGTCACGATCTCGGGGGAGCCGTCGCCGTCCAGGTCGCCGATGGCCGGATCGCCGGCCGGGAACGCCGGCTGCGGCAGGTCGTCGAAGGTGCGCGGCCAGCCGGCCATCCGGGTCCCGTCGGGGCGGACGACGACGATCTGGCCGTTCGGGATCGACACGACCAGGTCGCGGCGGCCGTCCCTGTCGATGTCGGCGGCCACCACCGATCCCTGCCTGGGCCTGTAGTCCACGGTCTGGAAGAACGGGATGGGGAAACCGGACGCGTACGGCGGGGCGTTGGGGATCTGCCCCTGCAGGTCGGTCTCGATCGAACTGGCGCCCGGAGCGCCGCCCGGCGTCAGGATTGACGCCACCAGGCCGAGAACGGCCAGGGAGATGAAGACGCGAACAGGAGGTCTGACCCGACGCGGCGAGGCATGGACCATCGGTGTCCTCTTGTGCCGGAGACTACCATATACCCCCGGTTGGTCCCGGCGGCAATCAAAAAAGTGCTTTGCGGCCCGGGGGGGATCGGTTTAAATCCCCTCTGGCATGAGAGATGAGCCGGCCGCAACAGGCCTTCCTGGAGGGGTGAGGGTCCGCTTTGCCCCCAGCCCGACCGGGTTCCTGCACGTCGGCGGGGCCCGGACGGCCCTGTTCAACTGGCTGTTCGTCCGCCGCCAGGGGGGGGCCTTCATCCTGAGAATCGAAGACACCGACACCGAGCGCTCCACCGAAGCGAGCGTCCGGACGATTCTGGAGGGGCTCGACTGGCTCCGGATCGACTGGGACGAGGGGCCGTTCTTCCAGTCGCGCAACCTGGAGGCGCACCGCGCCCTCTCCCTGCGCCTCCTGGAGCAGGGGAAGGCGTATCACTGCTTCTGCGCGGCCGCGGATCTCGAGGCCAAACGCAAGGCGGCCGAGGCGGCCGGCCTGGCCTGGAAGTACGATCGTGCCTGCCTGGGGCTTGCGCCCGAAGAGGCGCGGCGGCGCCGGCAGGCGGGGGAGCCGGCGGTCGTCCGCTTCCGCGTCCCGGACGGGTCCGTGGCGTGGGACGATCTCGTGCACGGGCCGACATCGTTCGATGCGGCCGTGATCGAGGACATCATCCTCCTGCGGTCGAACGGCTCGCCGACCTACAACCTGTCCTGCGTCTCCGACGACATCGAGATGCGTGTCACCCATGTGATCCGCGGGGACGACCACATCAGCAACACGCCGAAGCAGGTCCTTCTGTACGGCGCGGCCGGCGCGCCGCTGCCGCGGTTCGCCCACCTGCCGCTCATTCTGGGGCCCGACAAGAAGCGGCTCAGCAAGCGGCACGGCGCCGTCTCGGTGACCGAGTACAGGGACAAGGGGTACCTGCCGGAGGCGATGTTCAACTTCCTGGCGCTCCTCGGCTGGTCGCCGGGGGGCGGGCGCGAGAAGATGACCCGCGAGGAGATGATCGCCGCCTTCCGCCTGGAGGACATCAACAGGAAGGGGGCGGTGTTCGTAGAGCAGAAGCTAGAGTGGCTCAATGGCCAGTTCTTCTACGACCTGCCCCCCGACCGCCTGGCGGCGGTGATCCGACCCGGCCTTCTGGCCGAAGGCCTCCTGGAT
>JACOUZ010000323.1 GCA_016177515.1 Acidobacteriota bacterium | reverse complement strand
GGGCGGGACGTGCCCGGCGTTGCAGATCTCCACGTCGCCCGATCGGCCGGCGCGCCCGCAGACCAGCGTGGCGAAATGGTTCGGCAGGGCGCTTTCGCAGAACAGGCCGCTGGCGCGGGCGACGAGCTGATCGAGAGGCAGCCCGAGCGGCACGAGCGCGCGCAGGGTGGCGTGCAGGTGCGCCATCAGCATCGACGCCGCGACCCCCTTCCCCGAGACGTCGCCCAGGGCGAAGTGCAGGCTGCCGTCCCCGATGTCCAGCGCATCGCAGTAATCGCCACCGACCGGACCGGCGCCTTCGTAGTGGCGGGCGACTTCGTAGCCCGGAAGGCTCAGGCTGGGAGGAGGGAGGAGCCCGCGCATGACCCGCGACGCCAGGTCCAAGTCCTGCTCGAGGGCGCGCTGCTGGCCGGGCGTGAGGTGATCGATGCAGTACTCGAGCAGCGGGTCCGCCAGCAGGCGATCGGGCTCGATGCTCTCGTGGCAGGTCTCGCAGATCCCGAAGGTCCCTCTGTCCAGGCGCTCGAGAGCGGCGTCCACCTCGCGAAGGAGAGTGCGGATCCGATCGTCCCCGGTTCCCGCGATCCGGGCCACCTCGAGCTTCTCCCGCCGCTCCGCAAGCTGCTCCCGGATCAGGGTGTCCACAGCGCTCGCCATCGTCCACCTCGCAGGTTGAGTGTCCGTGCAACATATAATGACGGCCCCCCGCGCCGCAAGGGGCAGACGGTGCGCGCGCAGGTGGCGCGCGGCGCGGGCGATTCCAGGCGCGAGGGCCCACGAACCGATCGAGACCGGGGGGAGGATGATGACGCGAGCGATGGTCCTGCTGGGGATCGGAGTCTTCGTCCTGGGCGCCTCGATGGTCATGGGCGCGGCGCCGCCGGCGAAACCCGATTCTCTCCGGAAGTTGGCGGCCGAATATTACGGCTGGCGGGACCGGAACTTCCCCGTTGCGAGCAGCTCGCAGGGGCTGCACACCTGGGACGATCGACTGGCCGATTTCTCCGCCGGGGCGATCGCGGCCAGAAGGAACCGCGTGGTCGGCCTCCTCGGGCAGGTCCGGGCGATGCCGGCCGATGGCTGGCAGAAGGACGACCGGATCGACTGGCTGCTGTTCCGGGCGCAGCTCGAAACGGCCGAGTTCTTCGACCGCGTGATGGATCCGGAGGCGACGAATCCCCAGGTCTACGTGAACGAGTGCAGCAACGCGATCTTCTCCCTGCTCAAGAAGGAATACGCCCCGCCGCGCGACCGGGCGCTGGCGGCGACGGCGCGCCTGCGGGCGATGCCGGCCCTGGTGGAGCAGGGGAAGGCGAACCTGGTCCGGCCCGTCGGTCTCTACGCCCGGCTCGCCATCGACGCGGCCCGCGCCATCGATCCGCTGTTCAACGACAGCCTGAAGACCCTGGCCGCCGCCCTGCGGCCGGGCGAGCGCGACGACCTGGCGCGGGCCCGCGAGGCGGCCCTCGCGGCCTTGCACGGCTTCGCCGACTGGCTGGAGAAGCGGCTGCCGCAGATGACGGCGTTCAAGCCGATGGGAGAGGACCGCTACAACGAGCTGCTGCGTCGCGCCTACCTGCTGCCGCTCGACGCGCGCCAGGTCGAGATGCTCGGCCAGGCGGAGCTCGCCCGTTACCGCGCCCTCGAAGGGCTTCTCCCCGATCCGGCGCTGGCCGACCCCGATCCGTCCCGGAGCGCCGTCGTCCCGAAGGACCAGGAGGACTTCCTGAAGGCGTACGAGAGCCGGCAGGACGAGGTCGTCCGCTTCCTCAGGGAGAAGAACCTCCTGACGCTGCCGCCCTATCTCGGCCGCTTCTCCATCCGCCAGCTCCCGGAGGCGTTCAAGCCGACCAGCCCGGGCGGCTTCATGAACCCCCCCGGACTGTACGACACCGACCCGAGCGGCTTCTATTTCATCCCGACCTACAACCCGAAGAGCCCCAACTTCTACATCCGCGCCGCCATCGAGGACCCGCGGCCGATCCTGGGCCACGAGGGAATTCCCGGCCACTTCCTGCAGATCTCGATCGCCAACCACCTGCCCGACGAGATCCGCCGCCAGCACGGCGACGGGGTGTTCGTGGAAGGCTGGGCGCTGTACGGGGAGGAGATGCTGATGCGCACCGGCCTCTATCCGGACGGGTCGGCCGGACAGGGGCAGGTGCTGCGGCTGTCGCGCTACCGCGCCGCGCGCATCGGGGTCGACGTCAACCTGCACACCGGGCGATGGACGTTCGAGGAGGCGGTGAAATATTTCATGGAGGACGGCGGGCTCGATCGGGAGGCGGCCGAGGGCGAGGCGGCGGGCGCCGCCTCGGATCCGACGCAGAAGATCACCTACATGGTGGGCAAGTGGCAGATCATGCGGCTGCTCGGCCTGTACCGCGACCGCCGGGGGAAGGACTTCCGGCTCGGCGCCTTCCACGACGACCTGCTCAAGAACGGAAGCCTGCCGCTCTCCATCGTCGAGTGGCTGGTCCTGGACGACCCGGGAACACTCGAGCGGGCGCTCGGCGCCATGGGGACGCGATGAGCCGCGGCGCGGCGCGCCGGCGGCGGGGCCCCGGGCCGCGCCGTACGATCCCGCATCCGTCCCGGCTCACGGTCGCCGCCGGCCGTCCATCCGCCGGGCCGCTGACGGGCAGGGTCGCGCTCGTCACCGGAGGCGCCATGGGGATCGGCCGCGGCTGCGCTATCGGGCTGGCGGCGGCCGGCGCGCGGCTGGCCGTCAACTACCGCAAGAGCGCCGCCGAGGCCGCCGAGACCCTGCGGCGCATCGAGTCCGCCGGCGGAGGCGGCCGCCTGTTCCAGGCCGACGTCACCCGCCCGGAGGAGGTCCGCGACCTCGTGGCGCGCGTGCGGCGCGACTTGGGGCCGATCGCCATCCTGGTCAACAACGTCGGCGAGTACGTCGAGAAGCCGCTGGAGACCACCAGCGAGGCGGAGTTCGAGCGGATGTTCCGATCGAACGTCGACACGGTCTTCTTCTGCACCCGCGCCGTCCTGCCGGACATGCGGCGCGGGCGCTTCGGGCGGATCGTCAACATCACCTTCTCGGTGCTCGAGACCCGGCCCGCGGGCCGCGTGATGGGAGCCTACACCGCCGCCAAGGCGGCGGTCCTGTCCCTGACGCGCACCTACGCGGCGGAGGAGATCAAAAACGGCATCACCGTGAATGCGGTCGCCCCCGGCGTCATCGACAACGAGCACCTGGGCGACGATGCCGGCGACTGGATGAAGGAGATGCCGCTCGGCCGCTTCGGCCGCCCCGCCGAGATCGCAAGGGCCGTCGTCTTCCTCGCCGACCCGGCTTCGGATTACATCACGGGCGGGCAGATCACCGTCGCCGGCGGCTACGCGCTCTGACGCGGCCCGGCCGAAGGCCCGGACGGGCTCCTAACTCGACAGTCCAATCCCCATGGCGTCGAGGCAGCGCAGCAGCAGGCCGGGACGGCCGCCGGCGTCGACGCGGCGCAAGGCCCGGGTGACGGCCCGGATCGCCAGGCCGCGCAGCGGCTCGGGAGGGTAAGGGAACGGCTTCCTGCGCACCAGGGCGAGCTCGAGCAGGGGGCTCGGCCGCAGGAGCGCCAGGTGGGCGAGGATCTGTCCCGCCAGGTGCGTGTTGCCGAGGCCGTGGCCGGTGTAGCCCAGGCCGTAGAGGATGCGCCCGCCCTCGGCGGAGCCGAAGAACGGCGTGAAGCGCGTGGTGGAGCAGATCGGCCCGCCCCAGGCGTAAGGAAACTCGAGATCGCCGAGCGCCGGGAAGTGACGGCGGAAGC
>JACOUZ010000322.1 GCA_016177515.1 Acidobacteriota bacterium | reverse complement strand
TCGCTGTACGGCGAGACCACGTTCGGGTTGCGCTCGAGCGACACGCATCCGCCGAGCGCGGCCGCCACGGTGACGGCGGCCGCCAGCGTTCTCGTTCCAGCCCTCGTCATTCGCTTCATAGTTGTCGACCTCATCGTGGACGGCTTCTCCTCTCTCCGGAGCCGGTCTCTCGGGAAGCCCTGCACGCAGAACGGACTGCCCCGCGGGTCCGGCGCGTCCCGGGATCGGCGGGAACGCCTGCGACCCCGCCGGTTCTCCGGTCAGCGCCACCAATGATAGTGGTTTGTACGGTGGAACAGGGCGGTGGGACGAAGCGGCGCCGTCTCGCGGAGCGCGAGGTCCACAAAGTCGTCCTCGCCGATGGGCCGGGCTTGCAAGGCGGTTCTCCCGAAAACGGCGCGGCTACTCTAATACAGCGTCACCGGAGTGTCAATCGCGCGGCGGTCGCCGGGGAGGACGGGTGCGGATCACGCCGATCTTCGGATGCGTCGCCGCCG
This sequence comes from Acidobacteriota bacterium, assembly GCA_016177515.1. GTDB lineage: Bacteria > Acidobacteriota > Polarisedimenticolia > Gp22-AA2 > Gp22-AA2 > Gp22-AA3. The sequence continues at coordinate 7,409 of JACOUZ010000322.1, read as the reverse complement.
CCTTCCTCGGCGGCCTCGGCTCGTCCGCGCCCTCGGATCCGGGCTGGATGCCGAGCGCCTGGAGCGCCGCGCGGCGCATCACCTCGACAGGTGGCATCCTGCCGGTGAACAGGGTGAACTGCGCGGCCGCCTGGGCGACGAACATTTCCACTCCGCCGATGACAAGAAGACCGCGGGCGCGCGCCTCCCGCAGGAGCCGCGTCTCGGGAGGGTTGTAGACGATGTCGTAAACCGCGGGGGCCGCGATCCAGGACGCCGGCAGCGGTGTCCGCTCGCCGCCAGGCGCCATTCCGAGGGACGTGGCGTTGACCAGAAGATCGCAGCGGAACCCCCGCAGGCGGGCCCAGGGAAGCAGCTGCGTCCCCAGGGCGCGCGCCAGGTCGCGCCCTCGCGACGCGGTGCGGTTGAAGACCGTCACGCGCGCCCCGGCCGCGAGAAGGCCATGCACCACGGCCCGCGCGGCGCCGCCCGCACCCATCACCGCCACGCGCGCGCCCTGGAGTCGCAGGCGCGCGCGCAGCGGCGCCACGGCGGCGTCGGCATCGGTGTTCTTGCCTTCGAGACGGTTCCAGACCTTGACGACGGTGTTGACCGCCCCGATGCGCCGCGCCGTGTCGTCCAGGACGTCGAGGTGCGGCAGGATGGTTTCCTTGTGGGGCAGCGTGACGCTCAGCCCGGCGAGGCGCATCTCGCTCAACAGAGGGAGGAACTCCGCCAGCTTCTTGGCCTCGAAGGGCAGGTACCGGTAGTCGAGATCCAGGGCCCGCAGCGCCGCATTGTGCACGGGCGGCGACAGCGAGTGCCCGATGGGAAACCCGAGGACCCCCAGGAGGCGCGTGGCGCGACCGATGCGGTCAAAGCGGTAGAGGTCGAAGAGATCCTCGAGGGGCACCTGGCCCGGGGCGCTGTCGGCGGCGCCGCGCGCCGGAGCGTAGACGGCGGCCGAGCCCCACAAAGGCGCCAGGATGCGGCTGGGGATCCCCTTCGTCCCCATGCAGAAGGCGATCAGGGCGCCCGGACCGGCCGATCGCAGCAGGTCCCGCACCCTCAGGACGTCGCTGGCGGCGTCGGCGAACGTGACGATCTTCAGGAGCGCGTCCCCGGCCGCGGCGCGCATCTCCCGGTGCAGGGACTCCAGGTCGGCCGGCGTGCCGTTGAAATCGTGATGGGACAGGATCCGGCGCGTGCGCCCGCGTCCCTTGAGAAGCGCCAGGTCCGGGCCGCCGTACTCCAGGTCGACGTATTCGATCCCCGCATCGAGCGCGCGCCGCAGCAGCGCTTCCCGATCGGCCGGCCGCGCTCCGCCCCCGTGCTGGCGGCTCCTGACGGTGGCGAGCTTCGGCTTCCCCTTGAGGGCGACGAGCCGATCCAGGTCGAGGTCCTTGACCAGATCGAGGCGGAGCTCGACGACGTCGGCGCGCGGGTCAGCCGCCAGGTAGGCGCGCCGCATCGCCTCGGTGGTGTCGCAGGCGAGAACCTGGATGACGAGGCAGCGCGAGGGCAAGGTGCTCTCCCCGGGGCGCGGGCGGACCGGATCCTAGGACGGGTCGGGACCCTTCGGGTACAGAGACGTGCTCAGGTACTTCTCGCCGCGGTCCGGCAGGAGCGTGACGATCCGGCCGCTCTTGATCCGGCGGGCGATCAGAAGCGCCGCGTGCATCGCCGTGCCGGACGAGATCCCCGCGAAGATCCCCTCCAGCCGGGCCAGGTCGCGGGCGGTCCTGTACGCGTCCTCGTCGGCGACCGTGAGGCGCTCGTCCACCAGGGTCCAGTCCATGATTTCCGGCACGCGCGCTTCCGTCATGTTCCTGAGGCCCTGCTGCGTGTGCTTCGCCTGCGGCTCGACCGACGCCACCTTGAGGCGCCCGTTGCGCTCCTTCAGCCGGCGCGCCATGCCGACCAGGGTGCCGCAGGTGCCCAGCGTCAGGACCAGCCAGTCGACGCGCCCGCCGGTCTGGGCCCAGATCTCCTCGGCCGTCCCCTCGTAGTGCGCCCGGGCGTTGTCGGGATTGACATACTGGCCGACGCGAAAGTACCTGCCGGGGCTTTCGGCGTGCAGCCGATCGGCCAGGTCCCAGGCCTCGTCGGATCCGCCCTCCTTCGAAGTGAACACGATCTCGGCGCCGAGCGCCCGCAGGATCTGCCGCCTCTCGACCGAAACCTTCTGGGCCATGGTGATCACGACGGGGTAGCCCTTGACCGACCCGACCATCGCCAGGCCGATGCCGGTGTTGCCGCTGGACGATTCCAAGAGGGTCATCCCCGGCCGCAGGTCGCCGCGCCTCTCGGCCTCTTCGACGATGCGCAGGGCGATCCTTTCCTTGACGCTGCCCATCGGGTTGAATCCCTCCAGCTTGGCGTGAATGACCACGCCCGGCTCGGGGTTTATCCGGCGGATGCGCACCAAGGGCGTGTTGCCGATCGTCTCGAGGATGCTGTCGCAGGCGCGCGGCGGCGGTTCCATGGCGGCGGCATTATAAGGCTGATTTGACAAGGCCCGCGGCCGGGCGTTAGCATTCGCGCGTCCCTTCATTTGCGTTCGGGAGACACGATGAACGAAGCGACTGCCGCGAAACTGACGAGCCACGCCCGATCCGGCGGCTGAGCGGCGAAGCTCAGTCCGGTGGACCTGAGCGAAATCGTCAAGGAATTCGCCGGAGCGGCCAAGACCGATCCGAACCTTCTCGTCGGCTTCGAGACCGGCGACGACGCGGGTGTGTACCGCCTCACGGACGACCTGGCCCTGGTGCAGACGGTCGACTACATCACGCCCGTGGTCGACGACCCCTTCCTTTACGGTCAGGTCGCGGCGGCGAACTCCATCTCCGACGTGTACGCCATGGGCGGGCGCCCGCTCACGGCCATGAACCTGTGCAACTTTCCGGCGAAGAATATCGATCGAGCCTCCCTGCGCCGCATCCTCGAGGGGGGATTCAGCAAGATCAAGGAGGCGGGCGCCACGCTGGTGGGCGGCCACACCGTGCGGGACGACGAGCTGAAGTACGGCCTGTCGGTCACCGGGCTGATCGATCCCAGGCGGATCCTGACCAACGCCGCGGCGCGCGCGGGGGACCACCTCGTGCTCACCAAGCCAATCGGCACCGGCGTCATCATCACCGGCTACCGGCGCGGGCTGGCGGATGACGACCTGCTCCTGCGGGCGGTGAACTGGATGGCCGCCCTCAACCGGACCGCCTGCGAGACCATGCTCGAGTTCGACCCCCACGCCTGCACCGACATCACCGGTTTCGGGCTGAGCGGCCACGCGCTGGGCATGGCGAAGGGGAGCAACGTCCGGATGCGCATCCTCTTCAACGACCTCCCCAGGTACGAGGAGAGCCTCGATCTGATCCGCCAGGGAGTCGCGACCTCCGTGACCGGATCCAATCTGCAGGTGGCGAAGGACTACATGACCTTCTCGGGGAACTTCACCGACGAGGACAAATGGCTCGTCGTGGATCCGCAGACCTCCGGCGGCCTGCTCATCTCCCTGCCCGCCGACCAGGCGCCGCGGCTGGTCAGCCGCCTGCGCGAGCGCGGCAACCAGGTGGCGGCGGTCATCGGCGAGGTGGTCCCCTCCGACGGCAAGCCGGGGCTCGAGTTCCTCAAGTAACTCCGGCCCGTGGTCCCTCCGGACCCCTAAAGCGTCGACATCGGATCGACGTCAATCACCAGGTTCTCGACGCGGACTTTCTTCCTTTCCAGCTCCCCCAGCGTTTCGGCCAGGGCGGCCTGCATCTCCCGCCGGCTGCCGGCCTTGACCAGGATTTGCACGCGGTATTCGCCGCGCAGCCGCTCCAGGGGCGCCGGCGCGGGCCCCAGGATCTGCAGGCGGCCCCCCGAAAGTCCGCGCAGCACCTGCCCGACCCGGGACGCCTGGGCCCGCGCCCGCTCGAAGCCCCGATCCTTGACGAGCACGGTCGCCAGGACCGAGTACGGCGGATAGTTCATGGCGCGCCTGTACTCCAGCTCGCGGGCCGCGAAGCCGGTGAAATCGTGCTCGCAGGCGAAGCGGATGGCGTGGTGGTCGGCGTAGTAGGCCTGCACGATGACCAGGCCCTCACGCTCTCCCCGGCCGCTCCGTCCGGCCACCTGGGCCAGGAGCTGGAAGGCCCGCTCGCCGGCGCGAAAATCGGGCAGGCCCAGCAGGGCGTCGGCGGCCAGGACGCCGACCAGGGTGACGTTCGGGAAATCGTGCCCCTTGGCGATCATCTGCGTGCCGAGCAGGACGTCGACCTCCCCCCGCTCGACGCGCGTCAGGAGCGCCTCCACCGAGCCCCGGCCGCGCGCCGTGTCCCGGTCCAGCCGCTCGATCCGCGCCCCGGGGAGCGCCGACTTCAGGACCTCCTCCAGCCGCTCGGTCCCCGTGCCGCCGAAGTGCAGGTGGGCGCTCCCGCACGCGGGGCACGCCCCGGGCACCTCCCGGCTGGCGTCGCAGTAGTGGCAGCGGAGGCGCCTCTGGCGCAGGTGCAGCGTCATCGGGATGCTGCAGTGGCGGCACTGGATCTGCTCCCCGCACGCGCGGCAGAGCGCGAAGGTCGAGAATCCCCGGCGATTGAGCAGGACGAGGCTCTGCTCGCCGCGGCGCAGGCGCTCCTCCAGGGCGGCGAGGAGCCGCCGGGACAGGATCGACTCGCGGCCGGTGTCCTGGAATTCCCGCCGCATGTCGATCCGCTCGACCGGCGGCAGTCCGGCGCTTCCTATGCGCTCCGGCAGGGCCAGGAGCCGGTAACGATCGCGCCGGGCCTGGAAATAACTCTCCATGGACGGGGTCGCCGACCCCAGGACCACGACCGCTTCCGCCGCCTTGCCCCGCATGATCGCCAGGTCCCGGCCGTTGTAGCGCGGGTGCTCGTCCTGTTTGTAGGAGGCGTCGTGCTCCTCGTCCGCCACGATCAGGCCCAGGCCCGGGATCGGCGCGAACACCGCCGAGCGCGCCCCGAGGACCACGTCGACCCGGCCGTCCCGGATCCGCCTCCACTCGTCGTAGCGCTCGCCATCCGTCAGCCCGGAATGCAAAAGGGCCAGGATCTCGCCGAAGCGCGAGCGCATGCGCCGGGCGAGGAGGGGCGTCAGGCCAATCTCCGGGACCAGGTAGAGCGCCCGGCGCCCGGATCGCACCGCCGCCTCGATCGCCTTCAAATACACCTCCGTCTTGCCGCTGCCGGTGACGCCGTGCAGCAGGAACGTCGCGAACCGGCCGGCCGCGAGGGCGCCCCGGACCGCCTCGATCGCCCTCTCCTGATCGGGTGTCGGAGTCACCTCGGGGAGACTGAGGAGAGGCATCTCGAGCGACACGGGACGCCGCAGGGACTCCTCGGCCTCCACGGCCAAAAGCCCCTGCTTCTCGAGCGAGCGCAGCGTGGCCCGGCTCGCGCCCGCCAGATGCAGCAGCTCCTGCACCTCCAGCCGGCCGCCGGCTTCCTTCAGGGCGTGAAGGATCCGGCGCTGCCGGATTCCCCGGGCGCTCCGCTCGACTCCGGCCGCTTCCTCGCCCCGTCCCTCCCCGGCCGCCGTCCTCACTTGAGCGGGCGGACCCGGGAGCAGGACGGCGTGCTCCTCCAGGTGCGGGCGCGGCCCGGTGGAGGCGGTCACCTCGGTCACCTCGAGAAGCCCCGCCTGCCGCAGGCGCGACAGATCGCGCACCTTGAAGCGCGGGCCGATGCGTCGCTTCAGGTCCTCCAGGCGGATCGCCGTCCCGCGCGCCGTGGTGAACTCGGCCACCACACCAAGGATCTCGCGTGCCAGCGGATCGGCCGCTACGGCCGGGAGCGAGGCGTCGCGCAGCACGCCGCCGCCGGCCAGGAGCGCGGCCCGGCCTTCCGGGGTGATCGACACGACCTGCCGCACCGCAGCCTTCATCCCGGGCAGGGCGCAGCGGATCATCTCCCCGAGGGAGGCGACGTAGTAATCGGCAGCGAACCGGGTCAGATCGAGGATGGCCTCGTCGAGGACCGGCTCGGGGTCGAGGACCTGCTCGATCGGCTTGAGTGAAACGGGGACCCCCGGGAGTCCGGCCCCCTCGACCAGATCCAGGAGGTAGCCGGTCAGCTTGCGGCGGCCGAAGGGGACCACGACCCGCACCCCGCGCCGGCAGCGCGGGGCCAGCGCAGGGGGGACCGAGTAGGAGAACAGTCGGCGCACCGGTCGCGGCACGGCGACCGAGGCGACGAGCAGGCTCATCCGGACGCTTTCAGCTCGGCCATCACCTTCTTCATGTCGTCCCAGACCTCCCGCTTGGCGGCCGGGTTGCGCAGCAGGTAGGCCGGGTGGAACGTCGGCATGATGCGGATGCCGTCCTGGTCGTGGAAGGAGCCGCGCAGGCGGGTGATCGTCTCCCGCGTGCCCAGGACGGTCTGCGCCGCCGGCGTCCCCAGACAGACGAGGACCCGCGGGCGGATCGCCTGGACCTGCTGGAACAGGAAGGGGGAGCAGGTGCCGATCTCGTCGGGCAGCGGCGTGCGGTTTTCCGGCGGCCGGCACTTCACCACGTTGGCGATGTAGACCTCCTCCCGCTTCAGGCCCATCGACTCGATGATCTTCGTCAAAAGCTGCCCAGCCCGCCCGACGAACGGCTCCCCCTTCAGGTCCTCGTCGGCGCCCGGCCCCTCGCCCACGAACATCAGCCTGGCGCTCGCGCTGCCGACGCCGAAGACGATGTGCGTCCGCTTGCGGCACAGCCCGCAGCGCGTGCAGTCGCCGATCTCCTCCCGGATCAGGCGGAGCGCCGCCGCCGGGTCGGGCGCCTCGGGCGCCCGGACGGATGCCAGAGGCGACCCCGCGGGCTCCGCGCCCCGATCGCGCCCGCGCACCCTTGCCGTACCCGCGCCTTCGACTTCCACGGAGCCGCCGAAAAGCCCGGCTTGAACGACGGGGCGAGCCGAAGCCGCGTGGCCCGCCGGTGCTCTGGCGCCCACCCCGGTTCCCCGTTGCCGTATTGTGCCTCCCGGCACCGCGGCCCCCCGCGCCGTGTCCCCTGGGACCACGGCCGTCAGCGGAGGCTCGCGGCGGGAAGCGGCATCGGCCCGCCCGCGCGGAAGAGCGTCCACCCCCAGGAGCCGCAGCCACTCCAGCCGCGTCAACAGAGCCAGCCGTTCCTCTCGTTCCCGCGTCATGACACGGTCCTCGTGCTTCTCCCGCCGCGCCGCCCGACCTCCGCCGCCAGGAGGGGCTCGGCCAGGTCGAGGACGGCCGCAGCCATCGCCTCCTTCGGCATCAGCGGCAGCTCAGTCTTCATCCCGTGCCGATCGATGACCAGCGCGCGGTTCGTGTCAGCCTCGAAACCTTCCCCGTCCTGCCCGATGCGGTTCGCCACGATCAGATCGAGATTCTTCCTGCGGAGCTTCCTCAGGGCGTTCGCTTCGAGGTCTCCGGTCTCGGCTGCGAAACCGACCAGGACCTGCCCCGGC
>JACOUZ010000321.1 GCA_016177515.1 Acidobacteriota bacterium | reverse complement strand
TGATCTGCCCCGCCACCGCCCCCCCGGAGCCGCGCCTCACGCGCACGCGCCAGGTGCCGACCGGGAGCTGCGAGTCGGCCGGCTGTCCCAGGGCGTCGACGCGCACGGCGGACAGGTGGATCGCCTCCACCGGGTTGCGCGCGTCGCCGGGATCGGGATCGACGGCGCCGCGGCCCAGGGACCACTGGCCGACGCGCGGCCCGCCGCCGGTCTGGTAGACGTTGCCGTCGTACAGGATGTTGTCGTTGGCGCTCGACGCCCCGCACAGCGCGCCCCCGGGGGCCACGTCCCCCTGGAACAGGCAGTTGTCGCGGCCCGGGGACTCGAGCTCGAGATCGAGGTCGTTGACCAGCGTCCCGCCGCCCTCGGCCACGTCCGGCGGATCGGTCCAGGCCAGGGCCACCCGCAAGGTCCCGATCGACACGACCCTCCCCCCGCCGGTCAGGATCGCCGTGTTCGGCGAGTTGACCACGAAGGTGCGGGCGACGCTGGTGTTCGTCGTGTTGTTGATCGGCGGCTCGCCGGTGCCGATGTCGTCGAAGACCAGAAGGCCCGCCGCCGGATACTCGGGCGTGTTCGGAAGCCCGATCGCCCTGGACGGGGGCCAGTTCGGGATCGGCAGGACGGCCGCGAGCTGGATCCGCCCGTACCCCTGCTCGTTGTTGCCGATGATGCCGACCGGAATGCCGGTCACGGTCCCCAGGTTGAGCGAGCGGGACTGTCCGACCAGCCGGTCGGCGGTCGTCGGGAAGTCGCTGACGCCCACGTTCTCCAGGAAGTTGGCGCTCGCCACCAGGGCCGCCTTGACCAGCGCCCCCGAGACGCCCGGCATCCGGTCGGCCGTCGTGCGGCTGCCCGTCGGGTAGAAGCCCTGCGCGAAATAGTCGCGCACCAGGGCGCCCGCGCCCGTGGCATAGGCCGAGGCGTAGGACGTCCCGAGGTTGTCCTCGTCGATCTGGGCTTCCACGGGCTGAATGTTGTCGTTGTCCCGGCTCCGCAGGACGGCGACCCCCGTGGTGCCGGGGGCCCCGAACAGCCCGGCGAAGTCGTCGCCCGCCGCCAGGACGATCGGGGCGGTGCGCAGCGACGCCTCGGTCGCCGGCCCGCGCGACGACCAGGGGGAGGACGTCTCCTCCGTGTTAAGCGCCCCCGAGAAGGTGTGCATGTCGTAGCGGTGGCTGCCGACCGAGACGATGTCCTTGGCGGTCGCGGGAGGGGGGATCTCGAGGCCGACGGGCGCGTTGGGATCGTTGTCGACAGCCGTCCCGTCGAACAGGTCGGGGTAGAGGCGCCTCGACACCTGGGACGGCGCCGATCCCTGGTTGCCGACCGGCACGAAGACCATGTAGTCCCGGTTGTTCACCAGGAACGTGTCGATCTGGTTCGCTTCGATCGAGTACGTGCCGTTCTGCGGATTGGACAGGACATTGTCGAAGTTCGGCACGCCGAACGGCAGGACCTGAAGGTGGACGTTGCTGCCGGCGTTGCGGGCCTCCAGGAGGCGGGTGTCCAGGTTGCCGGGGATGACGTTGCCGCCCAGCTCGATGAGCTCGTTGATCAGGCAGCGCGACGGGCCGGCGGCGTCCTGCATGATGATGCGCGCCCCGCGGGCGATGCCGTCGAGATTGATGCCGGTGATCAGCGGCCGGCCGGTGAGGATCGACTTGCTGACGAACACCCCGACGCCGGAGGGCCAGCCGGCGATCGCCCCCGCCACCACGTTGCCGTGCGTGCCGCTGCCGTAGAGAGCGCCGTCGCAGGTGTCGCCGTTGTCGAGAATCGCCTGGATCGCATGGACCTTGCGGTGGCGGGACCCGACCGGCGCCAGGAGGGTGGTGGGCTGCGTGGCGGTCTCGGAGAACTGCGCCGAGTCATAGCTCAGGCCGTTGTCGGTCACCGCGACGATCTGCGGCGGCACCGCGTCGGAGCCGTCGTTGATCCGCTTGCCGTCCGCGTTGGTGTCGATCCCGCCGCCGTCGATGCCGATGTCGTGGTACGGCCGGGCGCCCAGGGTGTCCTCGACGCTGCCGGTCATGGCCAGGCTCGCGCCCTCGGAGTTCGACAGAAAATACTCCGGGATCTCCTGGACGGCGCCGGCCGCGTCGATCGCCGCGATGGCCCCCACCATGGCGGCCTCCGCCTCGACGCGCAGCACCCTCCCGTCGCCCGAGTAGTCGCTCACGGCGCGCGATCCCGCCAGCGCCTCCAGGTCGCGGCGCATCTCCGCGATCTCATCCGGCCCGGCCCCGGGCCAGGCCGCCACCATCAGCTCGAGTCTCGTGCTCTGCGCCCGGCTCCGCTGGATCAAAGGCGTGCGGCCGAGGGTCCGGTCGATCTTGAAGCCCGGGTGGTACGGCATCATCGCCTCGACAAACGGCAGTCCGGCCAGGCGCTCCAGCCCCGCAGCGTCCCGCGCCCGCACCAGGAAGGCGCGCTCGGGAAGGGCACCCAGGACGCGCGCCGATTCGCCCAGGCGGCGCTCGATCTCTTCGATCCCGAGGTCCCGGATCGCCCCGGCGGACACCTGGAGGAGGTTGGCGCCCCGGGCGATCCCGCCGCGGCCGGCGCGCGTGTGCGTGGCATTGCGCCGCAGCCCGCGCGGCAGAGCGTCCAGCTCGCGCGGCTGTCTCAGGTCCACGAATCCGAGAGGTGTCGCGACGAGACCGCGGCGATCGCCCGGCACGTGGATCGACTTGAAGGCGTCCCCGAACGGCGACAGGCCGGCCGGGCGCTCGGTGGCGCGCGGCAGGCGCGTGCGCTGCCAGAAGTCGTAGGAGCTGTCGGGTCCGAAGCGCTCATCGAACGCGAGCCCCTTCTGCTTCCGGGCCGTCGGCCCGTCTCCCCCGCCCGCTTGATCCCTGCCGGCGAGGCTCGCCCCAAGCCCGAAAATGAAAATGGCCGCCAGGACGATGGCGGCGTAGGCTGTGAACGGCAGGGATCCCGGACTCCCCGGATTGCGCATCAGACCCTCCAGAAAACACGACCCCTTGCGTCCCGGACCGGGACCAGAGGGACTCAGTTCGGGCCTTGCAGAAATGTCATCTCTGCACTGCACCTGATTCGATTCCAGATACGGCCAACCCTCAGTCTTGTCAACGCGTTTCTCGACCTCCCTGTGCTGCGCTGGACGTGCCGGGCGCCGTCGCCATGCGCCGACCCGCTTGTTGTGGACCGGCCGCCATTCCCCCTGCCGGATAAAGGGGCCCCCGCGTCAATTGCGCCACTGATGCCGTTTCCAGTAATATGGCGGCGTCATGTTCAAGACCATCGAGTGGACGGACGCGGGAGTGGTGATGCTCGATCAGCGCCGCCTCCCGGAGCAGGAGACCTACCTCACGCTGCGATCGCCCGAAGAGTTGGCGGAGGCGATCCGGGACATGGCGATCCGCGGCGCGCCGGCCATCGGCGTGGCCGCGGCCATGGGGATCGCGCTCGGGTTCCAGCGCGAGGCGGGCGTCCCGGGGGACGATCGCCGCGGGCGCTTCGAGTCCCTGGCGCGCCTCATGGCGGCCACCCGCCCGACCGCCGTGAACCTGTCCTGGGCGGTCGACAGGATGCGCCGGCGCTTCGAGGCGCACCGCGGCGAACCGTTGCCCCGCCTCCAGGCCGCCCTGAAAGAGGAGGCCCTGGCCGTCCAGCGGGAGGACATCGAGGCGAACCGGGCGATGGGGCGGCACGGCGCCTCGCTGCTGCCGCAGACCTGCCGGATACTGACGCACTGCAACGCCGGGGCGCTGGCCACCGCCGGGTTCGGCACGGCGCTCGGCGTGGTGCGGGCGGCGGCCTCAGGCGGCAAGAAAGTGGCGGTCTACGCCTGCGAGACGCGCCCCTTCCTGCAGGGGGCGCGCCTGACCGCCTGGGAGCTGCAGCGGGACGGCATTCCCGTCACCGTCCTGACCGACGGCATGGCGGGACACCTGTTCCAGAAGAAGGAGATCGATCTCTGCCTGGTCGGGGCGGACCGCGTCGCCAGGAACGGCGACACGGCGAACAAGATCGGCACCTACCAGGTGGCGGTCCTGGCGCATGCGCACGGAGTGCCGTTCTACGTCGCCGCCCCTGTGTCCACCCTCGATCCGGCCGCGTCCACGGGGGCCGACATCCCGATCGAAGAGCGCGGGGCCGCGGAGGTCGCGACCCTCGGCGGCAGGCGCATCGTCCCTGTGGGAGTGCCGGTGATTCATCCCGCTTTCGACGTCACGCCGCACCGCCTGATCGCCGCGATCATCACCGAGCTCGGCGTGGTCCGGCCGCCCTATGCGCGCAGCCTCGCCGCCCTGCGCGCCCCCGCCCCCGCCGGGCCAGGGGCCCGGAAGCGCGGCGGCGCGGCGACGGCTCCCGGGAAGGGGGCCGCGGCCCGGCCTTCCCGGCCGGAGCGCCTTGCCCGCCAGGCACGCGGCTGACGGCACGGCATCCCCGGGGCTTTCGGAGACCGGGGACGCGATCGACTCGAACATCATGAGCAGCGCCGAGAATCCGGTCATCCTGGGAATCGAGACGTCCTGCGACGAGACGGCGGCGGCCGTCCTGAGGGGACGGACCATCCTGTCGAACGTCATCGCCTCGCAGACCGACATCCACCGCGAGTACGGCGGCGTCGTCCCCGAGCTGGCGTCGCGCCACCACCTCGAGCGCATCGACCTGGTCGTCGACCTGGCGCTCGGAAGGGCGGGGACCCGGCTGGCCGATCTCGACGCCGTGGCCGTGACCTGTGGTCCCGGCCTGGTCGGGTCGCTCCTCGTCGGCCTGCAGGCGGCCAAGGCGATCGCCTACGTCCGGTCGATCCCGCTCCTGGCGGTCAACCATCTCGAGGGCCACCTGCGCTCGGTCTTCCTGGAGCACCCCGGCGTGCCCTTCCCGGCGGTCAGCCTGATCGCCTCCGGAGGGCACACCTCCCTGTACCTGTCGGGCGACGAGGACCGCGCCGTCCGCCTGGCGCGGACCCGGGACGACGCTTCGGGGGAGGCGTTCGACAAGGTGGCGAAGCTCGTCGGCCTCGGCTATCCCGGCGGCCCGGTCGTCGATCGCCTGGCGCGGTCGGGAGACCGGAAGGCCGTGCCGTTCTCGCCGCCGAGGATGTCGGACGGGAGCCTCGATTTCTCCTTCAGCGGCTTCAAGACGGCCGTGCTGCGCCACGCCCGGGCGCGCGGGCTCGACCGGCGCTTCCCCGCCGGCGAGCCGGACCAGGAGACGCGCGACCTTCTGGCGTCGTTCCAGTCGGCGGTCGTCGAGTTCATGGTGAAGCGCGTCCTGACGGTGGCGCGCCGCGAGGCGGCCCGCTCGATCTGCCTCTCGGGAGGCGTGGCCTGCAACTCGCTTCTCAGGGCGCGCCTCGCCGAGGAGGCCGCCGGGGCCGGACTTCAGTGCTTCGCCGTCAGCCCGTCGCTCGCGGGCGACAACGCCGCGATGATCGCCGAGGTCGGCCGGCGGAAGCTCCTTCTGGGCGAAGTCGCCGACCTGTCCCAGAACGCCGACCCCGGCCTCGAATTCTGACGGCGCATGGACCCCGCTCTCATCCGCAACTTCTGCATCATCGCTCACATCGACCACGGCAAGACCACGCTGTCCGACCGCATCCTCGAGCTGACCGGGGCGCTGTCGAAGCGCGAGATGGCCGACCAGGTCCTGGACGGCATGGACCTCGAGCGGGAGCGCGGCATCACGATCAAGGCGCACGCCGTGGCGCTCGACTACAAGGCCCTGGACGGCCGGACCTATCGCCTGAACCTGATCGACACTCCCGGCCACGTCGACTTCGCCTACGAGGTGTCGCGATCCCTCTCGGCCTGCGAGGGGGCCGTCCTGGTGGTGGACGCGTCGCAGGGCGTCGAGGCGCAGACGCTGGCCAACTCGTACATGGCGGTGGACCACCACCTGGCGGTCCTGCCGGTGATCAACAAGATCGACCTGCCGTCGGCGGAGCCGGATCGCGCCGTCGACCAGATCGAGAACATCATCGGCATCGCCGCGCACGACGCCATCCTGTGCTCGGCCAAGGAGGGAACGGGGGTGCGCGACATCCTGGAGATGGTGGTGCGCGACGTCCCGCACCCCAGGGGCGACCCGCAGGGCCGGCCCAAGGCGCTGATCTTCGACTCGTGGTTCGACGCCTACCGCGGCGTGATCATCCTGGCGCGCGTCATCGACGGGACCCTCAGGCGCAAGATGCGCGTCCGGCTGATGGCCGCGGGCCGGGAGTACGACCTCGAGGAGCTGGGGCTCCTGACGCCGAAGCTCGTGCCGGTCGACTCCCTGTCGATGGGCGAGGTCGGGTTCCTGATCGCGAACATCCGCAATGCGGCCGAGGTCAGGATCGGAGACACCGTCACCGACGCGCGCCACCCCGCGGCGACGCCCTTTCCCGGCTTCCAGGAGATGCGCCCGATGGTGTTCGCCGGCCTGTTCCCGATCGGCGAGACCTCCTACGACCACCTGCGCGACGCCCTCGACAAGCTGCGCCTCAACGATTCCTCCTTCACGGTCGAGCCGGAGACCTCCGAGGCGCTCGGCTTCGGCTACCGCTGCGGCTTCCTCGGGCTCCTGCACATGGAGATCGTGCAGCAGCGGCTGGAGCGGCACTTCGAGATGGAGCTGATCACCACCGCGCCGTCGGTGCGCTACCGGATCACCACCACCGACGGCGAGGCGCTGGAGGTCAGCAACCCGGCGAAGCTGCCGCCGCCGCAGAAGATCGAGCGCTGGGAGGAGCCGGTGATCACGGCGCTCATCCTGACCCCCCCCGAGCACGTGGGCGGGATCCTGGCGCTCTGCCAGGACAAGCGCGGCATCCAGAAGGAGCTGAAGTACGTGACCACCAGCCGCGTGCTGATCACCTACGAGCTGCCGTTCAACGAAGTGGTGCTCGATTTCTACGACCGGCTCAAGACGCTGTCGCGCGGCTACGCCTCGCTCGATTACCACCACACGGGCTGGTGGGAGTCGGAGCTGGTGAAGCTCGACATCCTGGTGAATGGCGATCCGGTGGACGCGCTGTCGCTCATCGTGCACCGCGATCGCGCCGCCCAGAAAGGGCGCTCCCTGGCGCAGAAGCTGCGCGAGGTCATCCCGCGGCAGCTCTTCGAAGTGGCGATCCAGGCCGCCATCGGCAGCAAGATCGTCGCCCGGGAAAACGTCGCGGCGATGCGCAAGAACGTCCTCGCCAAGTGCTACGGCGGCGACATCACCCGCAAGCGCAAGCTCCTGGAGAAGCAGAAGGAAGGCAAGAAGCGGATGAAGAAGGTCGGGCGGGTGGACATCCCCCAGGAGGCCTTCCTGGCGCTCCTCAAGGTCGA
>JACOUZ010000342.1 GCA_016177515.1 Acidobacteriota bacterium | reverse complement strand
TTGGGCACATGGGGATTGCGGCCCCATGCTTCGTTGCTCGTCGTCAACGATGCGACCCACATCGTTTCCTCCTCGCGCCGCGCCTGGGACTCGCCAGCCCCATGTGCGCGGCCCATGCGATTACTCGGACACACTCCTAGACCGGGCTGCGGCGGCGTGGCGATTTCGAGCCGCGCCATGCGCGACAGATGGACGCCGAAGCCCCCGCGCGAGCGAGCATGAGGCACGCCGCGGCAGCCCGGTCTGGCCTGCCACTCGGAACTGGGGATGTCTCGGCCGGCCGGCGGATTGACAGGCGGCGGCTCCCCGCTATATTGGTTGCCTATGGCGGAGGTGCCGCCCGCGGCGGCGGGATCGATCGCAGGCAACGTCCAGCGGGTGCGCGACCGGATCGCGGCGGCGGCCCGCCGGGCGGGCCGCGATCCCGCCTCGATCGTGCTGGTGGGGGTCAGCAAGACCGTGGGGCCGGAGCGGATCATGGAAGCGGTGCAGGCGGGGCTCGATGACCTGGGCGAGAACCGGGTGCAGGAGGCGCGCGACAAGGCGCCCCGCCTCCCCGGTTCGATCCGCTGGCACCTGGTCGGGCACCTGCAATCCAACAAGGCGGGCCACGCGGCCCGGCTGTTCGCCGTGGTCCACTCGATCGACTCCATCGCGATCCTGGCCAGGCTCGATCAGGCGGCCGGCCAGGAAGGGAGGAGCGTCGAGGGCCTGGCGCAGGTGGATCTGGCGGGCGAGCCGACCAAGTTCGGAATCCGGGAGGACGGCCTCGACCCGCTGCTCGACGCGGCGGAATCGTGCCGCCACGTGAGAGTGAACGGCCTGATGATCCTGCCGCCCTACGATCCGGATCCCGGCAGGAGCCGCCCCCACTTCCGCCGCCTGCGCGGGATTCTGGAGGCGGCGCGGCGGCGGCACCCCCGGCTGGAGCTGTCGCAGCTGTCCATGGGCATGACGGAGGATTTCGAGGTGGCCATCGAGGAGGGCGCGACCATGGTCCGCGTGGGGCGCGCCCTGTTCGGGGAGCGCCACGGCGCCGGGCCCGCTGCCGCCGGGCACTGAACGAGGAGGAGGGACATGAAGATCACCCCGATCGACATCAGCAGCCACCGCTTCGCGAAGAAGATGCGCGGCCTCGACCCCGAGGAGGTGCGTTCCTTTCTCAACCTGGTGGCGGGGGAGTTCGAGCGGCTGGTCATCGAGAACAACGCCCTCAGGGAGGAGCTCGCCCAGATCAAGTCGGGCCTCGCCGACTACAAGGA
Source organism: Acidobacteriota bacterium (assembly GCA_016177515.1). GTDB lineage: Bacteria > Acidobacteriota > Polarisedimenticolia > Gp22-AA2 > Gp22-AA2 > Gp22-AA3. The sequence continues at coordinate 1,688 of JACOUZ010000342.1, read as the reverse complement.
GCGCGAGCGGATTCTGAAGGAGACGCTGCTCACCGCCCAGAAGCTCGCCCAGGACATGAAGGAAGAGGCGCGCAAGGAGGCGCAGCTGGTCCTCAAGGAGGCGGAGATCAAGGGAGCGCACCTGCTCGACCAGGCGGCGCGCAAGGCGGGCCAGATCGAGGGGATGATCCAGGCCCTGCGCGTCGAACGCGACGCCTTCGAGCAGCGCGTCCGCTCCGCCGTCGACCAGCACCTGCGCCTGCTCGACATGCACAAGAAAGAAGAGGAGATCGAGGACCGGCTGCGCTTCATGAAGAAGCCGTCCTCCGGGGAGACGGCCTGATCTCCCGCCGATGATCGACGCCGACCTGGCGATCGTCGATGCCGCCGAGCTCGTGACCGTGCGTGGCGGGGCCCCCCGCCGCGGCGCGTCCCAGGGCGATCTCGGCATCATCGAGCGCGGCTGCCTGGCGGCGCAGGACGGCCTCATCGTCTTCGTCGGCGACGAGCGCGACTACCGCCGGCAGGTCCGGCTCCTGCGCAAAGGCATCGAGATCGACGCCACCGGCCGCACCGTCCTCCCGGGCTTCGTCGACCCGCACACCCACCTGCCGTTCGCCGGCAGCCGCGAGCGCGAATTCGAGCAGCGCCTGCAGGGCGCAGCCTACGAGGAGATTGCCTCGCGCGGCGGCGGCATCCTGGCCACGGTGGAGGCGACCCGCAGGGCCTCCTACGACGCTCTGGTCGAGCTGGGGAAGTCCCGCCTGAACCGCATGCTGCTGCACGGCACGACTACCGCCGAGGCCAAGAGCGGCTACGGACTGACGCTCGAGGACGAGCTCAAGCAGCTGCGCGTGGTGCGGGCGCTCGACTCGATCCATCCGATCGACCTGGTGCCCACGTTCCTCGGAGCGCACGCCGTGCCGCGCGAGAGGCGGCACGAGCGGGACGCCTACGTGCAGGAGATCGTCGATCGGATGATCCCCGAAGTGGCCCGCGAAGGGCTGGCCCGCTTCTGCGACGTCTTCGTCGAGGAGATCGCGTTCACGCCGCGGGAGGCCGAACGCGTCCTGAAGGCGGCGGCGGAGCATGGGCTGGGACTCAGGGTGCACGCCGATCAGCTGCGCGACGGTGGCGGGGCAGCCCTGGCGGCGCGCCTGGGTGCTATCGCCGCCGACCATCTCGAGCACACGGGGGAGGAGGGGATCCGGGCCCTGGCCGCCTCCGGCACCGACGCCGTCCTCCTGCCTGGCGCCGCTTTCTTCCTGCGCCGCCGCCTCGCGGGGCTCGGCCGGCGCCTGGTGGACGCGCGCGTGCCGGTGGCGCTGGGGACCGATTTCAACCCCGGGACCTGCCCGACGGAGGCGATGACCGCCATCCTGCCCCTGGCCTGCCTCGACGGCGGCCTGTCGCCGGCCGAGGCGATCGTGGCGGCGACGCTGAACGCCGCCCACGCCCTCGGCCTGGCTGAGCGGGTCGGGAGCCTGGAAGCGGGCAAGGAGGCCGACGCCCAGGTGCTCGCAGTTCCCCACCACCTCCACCTGGTCTACCATTTCGGCGACAGCCACGGCCGCACCGTCGTCAAGCGGGGGCGCGTGGTGGTGGAGGAGGGCGCCATCGCCGGGACCGCGGGGGGCCCCCTTTCCGGCACCGGCGCGACGGACAAGCCTTCCGGCGGTTTCTGACCTTGACACCCCGGAGACAGGACC
>JACOUZ010000341.1 GCA_016177515.1 Acidobacteriota bacterium | reverse complement strand
GGCCTTCGAGGCGGCGCGCGGCCTCGTGCCCCGCCGGCCGGCGACGGCCAGGTCCGCATCGCCGCGGCTGTCGCGCGCGGCCCTCTTTCCGCGCGCCGCTGGTGCAGGACCATGACGCCGATCGATCCCGCGGCAGTGCGCCGCATTCTGATCCGGGTCAACAACTGGATCGGGGACGTGGTGATGATTTCGCCCGCGGTGCGCGCCATCCGCGCCCACTTCCGGGAGGCGCGCATCGCCATCCTGGCCAAGAGCTGGGTGCTGGAGACACTTTCCGGCGATCCGTTCTACGACGACCTGATCGAGTACGACGACCTTGGGAGGCACAGGGGCACGGCGGGTCGCCTGCGGCTGGCGGCGATCCTTAGACGACCGCGCTTCGACCTGGCCATCCTCTTCCAGAAGGCGTTCGATGCGGCGGCCCTGGCCTTCCTGGCCGGGGCCCGCCGGCGCGTCGGTTACGCGACCGACGGGCGCTCGTGGCTCCTCACGCACGCCCTGCCGCTCCCTCCGCCCGAAACCCACCACGTGGAGACCTTCCTGGGCATCGCGCGCGCCCTCGGGTGCCCGATCGCCGATCCGTACCCGTCCTTTCACATCCGGGACGAGGACCGCCGCCAGGCCGCCGCGATTCTCGATCGGGCCAGACTGGCCGGGCACGCCCTTCTGGTGGCAGTGCACCCCGGCGCCTCGAAGGAGCCGCGAGCCTGGCACCCCGATCGCTTCGCCGATTTGGGGCGCCGCCTGATCGGGCGCCATGCCGCCCGCTTCATCCTGCTGGGAAGCGCAGGCGAGCGGCCCCTCCTGGAACGAATCGCCGGGGGGATTCCCCGGGATGGGGCGTTCATCCCGGCGCCCGATCTGTCGATGAAGACCACGGGGGCCCTCATCGAGCGCTGCCACCTGTTCGTGGGCAACGACAGCGGCCCGATGCACGTCGCCGCGGCCCTCGGCGTTCCCACCGTCGCCATCTTCGGGCCGGGGACGCCCCGGCGGACGTCGCCGGTTTCGGCGCGCGGCCGGGTCGAGGCGATCTCGAAGGACTACCCGTGCTCTCCGTGCCGGCAGGATTTTTTCCGTGAATGCCCCCCTGCGCCATCGGGCAGGCCCTTCTGCCTGGAGGAGATTTCCGTCGAGGAAGTCGAGCGCGCCGCGGTGGAACTACTCGAGAGGACGCGTCGAGCGGGCGAACGAGAGCAGCCGCCAGGATAGGCGCCGCACCAGGAGCCGCCTGCGGCGGGGGGACAGGCGCGAGACGAGCTGGCGCAGGAGGGCCCGGTCCCCCCGTGCATAGAAGCGCAGAAAGCGGACCTCTTCCCTGGGCGTCGGCCGGAGCGAACCCGTCACCCACTTCTCGCAGGAGCGCAGCAGGCGCGCCAGCACCCGGATGCGGCCGCCGGCCGTCACCTCGTCGGCGAATCGCCCCCGCTCGAGGTCGACCACCCACACCGTCTCCCCTGCGGTGCCAGCTCCAAGCACCAGGTTGGCCAGGTTCAAGTCGGCGTGCAGGAAGCCGGCGTCGTGCATGCGGCGCAGCGCGTCGGCCGCCTTCTCCAGAATGACGCGGCGCCGGGCATCCGCCTGGCGCTCCATAGCCAGACGGTGAAGGTTGCGGGCGCCCGCGATCTCGCGGGCCACGATCGCCTGGGCGCGGAACAGCCCGGCCGCCCTGCGCGTGCCGATTGCCAGGATCTCCGGCGTCGGCACGCCCGCCCGGGCCAGCCGGGAGGCCGCCCGCAGCTGGTCGAGAGCGCGCCTCCTTCCCAGGTACAGCCCGCCGAGGAGGCGCCCGAGCAGGCCACCGTGCAGCGCCCGCTTGCCGACCGCGGGGATCCCCGCCAGCGTCAACCGTGCCAGAGGACCGCGCCCGGATCCCGCGGCGGAATGTCTTGCTCCAGGCCCGTGCAGAATGAAATCGGCCTCTCCCCTCTCGATCGCCGCGGCGCACTCGCGGCGGACAATCCAGTCGCCTCCGGCCGAGCGGACCGCACGGCAGTCAGGCGGCAGATCGGGGGGCAGGCCTCGCAAGGCGATTCCTCCGGACCATTCTTACGCCTCCTCGGCGGCCGGCCGGGGGGCGCGCTCCCGTCCGAAGACGTGCGCCACCAGGATGCCGATGAGATAGAGGAGGATCATCGGCCCCGCGAACAGGCACTGGGTCACCACATCGGGCGTCGGCGTGATCAGGGCCGCGACGACGAAGATGATGAGGACGGCGTATTTCAGGTTGCGCCACAGGAACCCGGCCGTGATCAGCCCCAGCCGGGCCAGGAAGTAGATTACGGTCGGAAGTTCGAACACCAGCCCCATCCCCAGGACGATCTTGCTTTCGAAGCTGAACAGGCTGCTTACGCGCAGCGCCGGTGTGAACCCCTGCGCGACGCCGAGCAGGAACCTGCAGGCCGCCGGGAACCCCACGTAGTACCCGAACGCCCCGCCCGCCAGGAAGAAGACCGTGGCGAACACGACGAACGGCAGGGCGTAGTGCCGCTCCCGCGGGTAGAGCCCCGGCCTGATGAAGGCCCAGACCTGGTAGAGAACGAAGGGAGAGGCGAGAAACAACGCCACGAGGAAAGACACCTTCATGTAGAGCATGAATGGCTCGGCGAGCTCCAGGAACACAGGTTTCTGCTCCCCCAGGAAGGGCCGGATGGGTGCCAGGAAGAAATCCAGGATCTGCCGGGAGTACGCCAGGGACAGGGCGAACGCGCACGCGATGGCGACGACCGAGCGAAGGAGCCGTTTCCGGAGCTCTTCCAGGTGCTCCAGAAAGCTCATGGTCGGCAGGTCAGGTGCGCTCGTCCCGCGCTTTCGCATCTGCAGCCGTGGTCGGATCCGGTTGTTCCGCCGGGCCGGTCACGGCCGGGTCCCCGGGAGGCTTGAGTTCGGCGCGGGCCACCTCGGCGTCGAGCGTGTCGCGCATGTCCGAGGCAGCCTTGCGGAACTCCCCGATTCCCCTGCCGAGGGTGCGGCCCAGCTCGGAGAGGCGGCGCGGCCCGAAGATCAAAAGCGCGATGGCAAAGATGACGAGCAACTCGGGGCCGCCGATCGATCCAAACATCTCCGCTCGAGCCTCCCGCGCCGCCTGCGCGCGCCCTCCAGGAGCCTGTCCCGGTACCGGAGCCACATTTTAACACTATCGTCAGCGCCGCGGAGGCGGCCGGCGGGAGGGCGCAGCTCCGGCGATGCGCAGGAATAAGTCGTGTATTTCCACGGTTTCTTTACACGGGCCGGATCGGGCACTATAATTTGCACCCAGTGCATTCATGGAGACACGGGTGCGGCGGAAGTCGATTCTGGCGGGGATGGCATTTGTCGTGGCCGGCGGCCTCGCCGGCGGCGTGCTCGGAGGCCGGGCCGCAACCGTATCGGAACGGACGGGCGAACAGCTCGCGACCTACACCCACCTCCTGAGCCTGGTCCAGGCGCGCGCGGCCGACGCCGTCGACGCGCGCGTGGCGATCGAGGGGTCGATCCGCGGCATGCTTCGCACCATGGATCCCCACTCCAATTACCTGGACCCCGATGACTACAAGCACATGATCGAGGAGCAGCAGGGGAGCTTCTCGGGGCTGGGGATCGAGATCTCGAAGCCCTCCAACGACAAGCCTCTGACCGTCATCTCCCCCCTCGAGGGGACGCCGGCGTGGAACGCCGGTATCCGCTCCGGCGACATCATCTCCCAGATCGAGGGGGTGGACACGCTCGACATGACGATCGACGACGCTCTCAGGAAGCTGAAGGGGCCCAAGGGGACCCGCGTGACGATCACCGTGACCCGGCCGGGCGATCTGGAGGTCCTGCATTTCACCATCACCCGCGACGACATTCCGACCAACAGCATTCGCCAGGCGTTCATGGTCCGGCCCGGCGTGGGGTACGTCAAGATCGAAAACTTCACGCGCACCACCGACCGCGAGCTGGAGGAGAGAATCCGGGCGCTGCAGAAACAGGGGGTGACGCGTCTCATCCTCGATCTCAGGCGCAACCCGGGAGGTCTGCTCGAGCAGGCGGTCCGGGTGGCCGATCGCTTCCTGAAGAAGGACCAGCTCATCGTCTACACTCACGGCCGGATCAGCGGCGCCGATCAGGAGTACCGGGCCACGGGCGCCGGCAACCGCATCGACCTGCCGCTGGTCGTGCTGGTGGACAAGTTCAGCGCCAGCGCGTCCGAAATCGTCGCCGGCGCCATCCAGGACCACGATCGCGGCCTGATCGTGGGGGAGACCACCTGGGGCAAGGGCCTGGTGCAGACGGTCTACCCGCTCAGCCAGGATGCCGCCCTGGCACTCACGACGGCACGCTACTACACACCCAGCGGGCGCCTCATCCAGCGCGACTACAATTCTCTGGAAGATTACCTGTCACACGAGGAGAGCGATCAGGAGTTGGTCGGCCTCTCCAAGGACATCCGGCGAACCGACTCCGGCCGCACCGTCTACGGCGGGGGCGGCATCCGTCCCGACATCGTCGTGGCCGATCCGACGCCCCCTTTCATCGATCAGCTCGAGCGGGCGCAGATCTTCTTCCACTTCGCCGTGGACTTCAATTCCCGGCACAAGGGTACCCAGCCGGCATTCGAGGTC
>JACOUZ010000320.1 GCA_016177515.1 Acidobacteriota bacterium | reverse complement strand
GATGTGGGCGCTCCCGCGACCGACCGCCTCACGCTCCACGAGGCCCGCGATCGGTTCGAGCGCGAACTGATTCTGCGGACGCTGGCCGAGCAGCAAGGCAACATGTCGCGAACGGCCGAAGCGCTGGGCGTCGAGCGCAGCAACCTGTACCGCAAGATGCGCGCCCTGGGGATCCGCGGCGGCGACATTAACTGAGACATCCCCGGTTTCGAGTGGCCGGCCAGACCGGGCTGCCGCGGCGTGGCTCATGGCTCGCACGCGCAGGTGCTTCGGCGTCCACCTGTCGCGCCATGCGGACGAGAGAGCCACCCGGAACCCCCGCGAGCGAGCAGGAGCCGCGACGCGGTGCGGCCCGCCACCGGAAACTGGGGAGGCCTCAGGGACATAAACTCTTGACAACTCCTTTGCCGTCTGTTAGTAAGATACGTCTCAAGAGCGGGAGGAAGCGATCGCGTGCAGCTGACCCGGGGAGTCGAGTACGGCATCGAAGGAATCCTTTACCTGGCGCGCCGTTGCGACGGGGAGCCGGCGTTGATCCGCGAGATCTCCCGCGCCACCGCGATTCCGGAGATGTTCCTGTCGAAGATCTTCCAGAGGCTGGCGACCCGGGGAATCATCCGGTCCAGGCGCGGCTTCCGCGGCGGCTTCCGGCTGGCCCGGCCGGCAGGACGGATCTCGCTGCGCGAGATCGTCGAGGCGGTGCAGGGGCCGATCGAGTTTCATCGCTGTCTCGATCACCTGCGGGCGCGCGGCCGGCGGCATCGCTGCCACGTGCAGCGGGTGTTCCGAAAGATCCAGCGAAAAGTCGCCTCCATCCTGGACCAGACCACGCTGGAGGACATTCTGCAGGCGACCTCGTAGATCCCGGCGCGGAGGGCCTTTCTTTGGCGGCTTCCAGACCAATCGGGTCTGATTCGTCCGGTCGGCATGAGTCTCCCCGGTTCTCCGTCCCGATGTGCCGGGCCGATCTGCACCTGCATTCCCTCTTTTCGGGGGCGGGCCACCTGCGCGCCCGGCGGCTGCGCGAGGAGCTGCCGGACCCGGACGCCCTCTACCGCGCCGCCCGGGCCCGCGGCATGGATCTCGTGACCCTCACCGACCTCGACTCCATCGGCGGCTGCCTGGAGTTCCTGGACGCTCATCCCGGTGCGACCGACTTCTTCGTCTCGGAGGAGGTGCGGGCCGCCGAGCCGGTCACGGGCGCCGCGGTCGGCGTGCTCCTGTACGGCCTCGGCGAGGCGCAGCACCGGGAGGCGCAGAGGCTGAAGGACGACGTGCGCGCAGTCGCCGCCTACGCCCGGTCGGAAGGGCTGGTGGCCTCGCTGGGGTCGCTTCTCGGCGTGCTCGAGGCGGGGGGTACGGAGGAACTGCTCCGGGATCTCATCCGCCATTTCGATTGCTTCGAGATCCGAAACGGTGCCGAGGATCGCGCCTGCAACGATCTGATGGCGCGCCTGGTGCAGGAGGAGGCGGCCGGGCGGAGTTTCGGGATCACGGCCGGCAGCGACGCCCACACCGCGGCGCGGGCCGGGCGCACGGCCACCGTGGCGCGGGCCCGTGGCCGGGAGGAGTTTCTCGAGGCCCTGCGTCGAAAGCAGACGTGGGTCGAGGGAGCGCACGGGGGCGTGTGGGGCTCCCTGACCGAAGTGGTGCGAAACGTGCCGCTGCACCGCGCCGCCGTGCCGCTTTTGGACCATTGCGTGAGGCGCGCCAGGAGAAAGGTGCGCGCCCGGCGGACCAGGAGGAGTCTGGACCGGATCGACGTGCTCAGGTTCCAGGAGAAGGCCCGATCGTACGAGTCGCCGGGCCGCGACTTGACTCAAGGGCCCGGCGAAGCGAATTGAATTCCGACGAATGAGGAGCCCACATGAACCAGGCTGTGGCCCGGATCGATGAGAGGACCGAAATCGGGGCGGGCGTCCGCCCGTCCCCGTACGCGACCAGCTCCGCCCCCGGCCCGTCCAGGGCCCCGCAGACGGCAGGCCCGCGCAAGCGGGGCGTGGGGCGATACCTCCGCCCCGGCGTCCTCGCGGGCACGGCCCTCAAGGCGGCGGCGCAGGTGACCTGGCATGCCTTCCAGGCGGTGAACCGCCGGTTGCCGTACGGCGTCAAGCATCCGAAGTGGGCCCCGGCCCCGCTCATGAAGAGCAAGGACCGTACTTTCCCGCAGCTCGGGTTCCCGCGCACGACCGACTCCCTCTGCCCGCAGTGCGTCAAGGACGTGCGCGAGACGATCCTCAAGGGGGAGACGGACTGGCGGGTCCTCCTCGACGGCAAACCCGGCGAGATCAAGGCGCGCATCGTCGAGCGCGGCGATCAGATCTGGATGGAGAAGGACTGCCCGGCTCACGGCCGGTGCGAGGACCTGTTGGCCATGGACGCCGGCTTCCTGCGCCGCATGGAGCGGCTGTACCCGGGGCGGGACTTCCGCATGGCTCCGGACCCGTTCCACAACCACGGATCGTCCACCATCAAGTACGGCCGGGGCGCGGTCCTCACCGTGGACCTGACGAACCGCTGCAACATGATGTGCAACCCGTGCT
>JACOUZ010000319.1 GCA_016177515.1 Acidobacteriota bacterium | reverse complement strand
GGGTGGGCGAGGGAAATGGGGCCGGCGTGGGGGAAGGAGACGGAAAGGGCCCCGGCGTCGGTGTGGGAGCCGGTGTCGGATCAGGCTCCGGGACAGGGGGCGGCAGGGCGGCCGGAAAGGGCGCCCGGACGGCGACGACCTTCCTGTCGGGAAACGTCGCCACGAGGAGGTCGCTTCCTCCTGCGCCGAAGGCGATCGGCCTGATCTGACGGACCCCTCCATTCAGCGCCGCCGCGCCTTCAAGGGGCAGCACGGCGCCGGCCACGAGATCGATGAATGCCAGGCTCTTGCCGTCACCCGTAGCCGCGGCGACGCGGCCGCCCGCCGAGAACAGGAGCGAGTCGGCGGTGAACGGCACGGGAATGACTGCCGTTGCCTCGTCCTCGTGCCGGCGTCTTTCCTCCGGGGGCCGTGCGGCTATGGTCCCCGGATCGAAGAGCGTGACCTCGTCCTTCCGCACGGCGTACAGGACGAAGCTGCCGGGCCGGAAGTAGACCCCATGATTGGTCCCCGGGGACCGGTAGTGCCAGGACACTGCCAGGGGTCTGGCCGTGTACGAGACGATGCGTCCGGTGTAGGCCAGGTAGAGCCGCGTGCCTTCGGGGTCGAGCGTCAGTGCGGCAGGGGGCCGGTCGATTTGATCGGACGCCGCGATGCGGCCCGACTCCAGGTCGATCGCGTGGATCCAGGTCCTGATCGGCACCGAGGCGGGGCCGGCGGCCGTCCGGATCGACAGCACGAAGGCCCGCTTCCCGTCCCGGGACAGGACGGCCCGCCGGCCCTCCCCCTCGAACCGGACCTCCTTCACGATTTGGGGCGGGGAAGGGCCGTCCCCTGCAGCGACCAGGACCGCCAGCCCCTCGGCCCGCCGCCGCTTTCCGCCACTGCCGCCGGCGGCGCTGCCGATCGGAGGGGCCGCGGGCAGCACCAGGTAACTCCCGCCGTCCTCCGAGACTGCCAGGTCGTTGACGGTGCCGTGGTCAAAGCGCGACAGAGATGCAGGCAGGGGACCGAGCTCGGTCTTGCCGGGGCTCCAGGAGTACAGATGACCGTCGGGGCCGAGCAGAAGGGCGGTCGCGCCGGTCACGGCGCCGCCGGGAGCGGCCGGTGCCAGGGCCAGCACCGCGCCCAGGGCGAACGCGGCGGCGAGTACGGTCGGCCTGCCCGGGGCTGGCAGGGCGACGGTGGCAGAGCCACTGCACGGACGCCGCACGGGGTGCCGCATTTCCCGTTGCATGAACAGGCGCATCACGCTACAATCCAGGAACTTTTGCACAGGAGAGGGCCTCGAACATGCAAAGTCTTTTCGACCCGGTTGAGGATATCAAGCTTCCCGAAGAGAAGCCAAAGCGGAGCTACAAAAAGATCTTCCAGATCCTCGCCGCCGTCGTGGCCGCGATCGGCCTCGGGATCGGGGGTTACTTCGGCTACTTCGCGCTGTTCCCGAAGAAGCTGACCGAGCGCCCCGTCCCCATGAACATGGAAAAGCTCCTGGTCGAGCTGAAGTCCGCGCGCGATTCGATCGACAGCGAGACCCGCGATATCTACGGACGGATCCAGCAGTTCAACTCGAGGATGGAGACCCTCGGTCGCAAGCCGGTCTCCTTCTCGCAGGTGTTCCTGCAGGGGTTGAGCGCCGAAGAGGAGCAGGCCCTCGACGAGCTGGTGCGCCAGGAAAAAGATCCCTCCTACCGCGGCATTCTGGGCCAGGTCGTGGAGGACATGAAGAAGATCCGCGACCTGCAGAACAAGGTCTCCCAGCTCGAGACGCTCCTCCCCGGCGACGGGCTCGAGGTGAAGCCGGGCGACACCCACATGAAGCTGGCGATGCAGTATCTCGAGAAGGAGAAAGGCATCCCCGAGAGCCGCGCCCGGGAGCTGATCGCCCGCCTGAACATCCTCGAGACCGGCATGGACAAGGGGATGAAGGTCCACTTCTACTACGACCCGGCGAAGGATTTCTTCGGCACCTGGGTGGCGCAGGGCGACGCCAAGCGCAGCCCCCTGGCCCTGGTCCGCGCGAAGGAGATGAAGCTGATCCAGGAGCGCGAGGCCGCCGTCGCCAAGGCGACGAACCTTGCCGACGAGAAGGCGATCCTGGAGGAGATACGCGACAACCTCCAGAAGGAGATCGAGGGGCTCGACGCCAAGAAGGCGCAGCTCGAATCGACCGTCTCCCAGCTCGAGCTCGACAAGAGCAAGGCCGAGGAGAACTACAGGGTCACCAGCGCCAAGCTGTCCGAGCACCAGAACTCGGTCTGGTACGACGCCGACCTCGAGGACCGCCTGCGCGCCCGGGGCGTCCTGCGGACGGTCAACAAGGTCGAGAACATCGGCGAAGTGAAGTTCGCCAACAACATCGACCTGACCAAGACCAAATCGATCACCCTGAAGCCGAGCCAGTTCGGCATCGATCATATCCGGGACGTGCGGGTCGTCCCGACCTTCCTGAAGGAAGGGCGCGACATCGGCGTGCGCTTCGTGGAGGACGGCACCGTCGAGGTGACCGTGCTGAACGAGTCGGCCCTCAGGGGCCAGAAGATCCTCTTCGTCGTCGCCCAGTAGGCTCCTGGATCGGATCCCAGGCGCGGCCGGTGAGGGCCACGTAGCGCTCGGCCAGAAGCCGCCCCCTCTCCGGGTCGCCGCCCTCCGCGTCCAGCTCCCCGAGAAAGCCGATCGCCCAGGCGCGGTCCGGGTGCGCCTCGAGGAATTCCTCGAGAAGAGCGCTGGCCGCGCGGCGGTCGCCCAGGCGGGCGTGGGTGCGGGCGAGCAGGAGGGCGATCGCGTCGTTCCCGGAATCGAGCTCCCGGGCGTCCTGCAGAAGGGCGCGGAGGCGGTCGGGAGGGGCGGCGTTCCAGGCGACCACGGCCCGCTCCAGCCGGTCGGCGGCCTGCCGCGCGGCATCCGGCTGCAGGCAGCGGCGCTCGGCCCGTGCCTCCGGCAGGCGTCCGGCGCGCTCGAGGGCCGAGGCCAGGAGTTCCCGCGCTTCGCGATCGCCGGGATGAGCGCGCAGATGGCCCCGGAGCGGCGCGACGGCCGCTTCCGATCGGCCGCTTTGGTGGAGCGACGAGCCGAGCATCAGGCCGAGCTCAGGAAAGTCGCCGTCGGGCGCCGCGGGCCGCGTCGCGCCGCCGCGCCAGCCGTCCGGGGCCAGAGGAGACAGGGCCGCGGCGGCGGCGCGGTGCTCGCCCAGGCGGACCAGGCTTTCTCCCAGCCGGAACCGCGCCTGCCGGTCGCCCGGCTCCAGGGCGACCAGCGCCTGCGCGTGCCGCCGCACGGCGGGCCAGTCGGCCGCGGTCCTCTCCAGCTCGGCGAGCGAGCGCAAGAGATCGGCGTCGCGCGGGAACTCGCGCGCCGCCGCCTCGAGCCGGACGCGCGCCTCGTCCGTCCTGCCGCCCAGCGCCAGGACTTCCGAAGCGGCGCGCAGCGCCATCGGATCGCGTCCCAGGGCGAGCGCACGGCCGGCGTACAGCCCCGCGACGTCCGGATAGCCCTGCCCGACGGAGGCCCGCGCCAGCCTGGCCCAGAACAGGCGCTCGAGCTCCCGGTCGAGGGACGGCCGGACCTGACGCGCGATCCCCGTGGTGCCGTCGACGAACATCGAGGCCAGCTCGCGGGCCTGCGCCTCCTGCTCGGACCTCTGGCGCGCCAGCATGCGCAGGGGTGCCCGGAATTCGATCAGCATGTTGTCGTCGGTGTTGAGCGGTCCCTGCC
>JACOUZ010000317.1 GCA_016177515.1 Acidobacteriota bacterium | reverse complement strand
TCGAGGGCCGTGAAGAAAATCCTCGCGGACGTCAACCGTCTGTCACGATTCGGTCCCCGCCCGCACTCATAGAGAGGGCACGAAGGTGAACTGCGACGACGTGCGGAACCAGGAGATTACCGAGCGCTACCTTCTCGGCCGCCTCGGCGACGACGAGCGGGAGCTGTACGAGCAGCACTACTTCGAGTGCGAGGGCTGCTTTGAGGAGCTGGAGACCTACCGCGCGCTGCAGGCGGAGCTGAAGCAAGCCGTCCCAAGCAGCCCGGAGGATGCGGCGCCAAGGCGAGCCCGAGCGTGGGCATGGTCCGGCGCCGCCGCGGCGGCCCTGGCCGGCGCCGCCCTCATCCTGTGGCTGCGCCAGCCGCCGTCCAGTCCCCGTGAAGCGGCCCGGGCCAGCGGCGGGGAGATCGCGGAACCGGTGCAGCCCCCTCTGCCCCCTGGGTCCCCGGTTCCCGATCCCGGCGTCGCACGCCCTGCGCCCGACTGGATGACGCTTGCCAGGGTGACGCCGCCCGCTTACACCGCCGTCGTGCTGCGGGGCGCCGAAGGGGAAGCCCGGCGCAAGTTCGCACAGGCCATGGAGCACTATGTGGCGGGGCATTACGCCGCGGCGCTCTCCGGCCTGGAAGAGGCCTCGGAACTGGATCCTGCGGCGCCCGAGGCGAGCTTCTTCCTCGGGATCTGCTACCTGCTGACAGGCAAGGTGGACCCGGCCGTCCAAGCCCTGCAGCGAACCGTCGCTCTCGGGGACACCCTCTACCTCGAGGAGGCGCACATCAACCTCGCGAAGGCCTTTCTTCGCAAGGGCGATCCGGATCGCGCGACCGCGGAGCTCCGGAAGGCGGTCGCACTCGAGGGAGACCACGAGAGCGAGGCTCGAGCGCTGCTCGAGCGGATCAAGAGCACGGCCCCGACGCGGGAGTGAGGAGACATGAAGGCACGCCCCTTCCGCATGCTCTACTGCTTCCTCCTGCTCTCCCTCGGAGCCGGGGCGGTGTCAGACGGTCGGCCGCAGTCGCCCAAGGAGAGCGCGCGGGAGAGGAAAGCCGCCTCCGGCGCGCTCGACAAGACCGTCGCGCGAATCCGGACCCTGATCGAGGAGGAGCGCTATGCCGAGGCCGAGACGGAAGGACGCGCCGCCCTGGTCGAGGTCGAGGAGCGCCACGGGCCCGATTCGCTCGAGATCGCCGGCATCCTGTACGTGCTGGTGGACGCCCTCCAGCGCGGAGGCAAGGCCAGGGATACCAGGGACCGTCAGACTCTGGAATGGGCGGAGCGCGTCGTGTCCATTCGCGAGCGTGTGCTCGGTCCCGATCACGAAGACTTCGGGGCGGCCCTTTATCTTCTCGGCAGAGTGCTCCACGCCCGGGACGATTACGAGAAAGCGCGGGCCTGCTTCGAGCGCAGTCTCGCGATCAGCGAGAAGGTCTTCGGCCCCGGGAGCCGCAGGGTGGCCGTCGAACTGGAACACCTGGGCGCGACACTGCGTTACCTGGGTGAGTTCGCCCGGGCAAAGCCCGTCTTGGAACGCGCCCTGGCAATCCATGAGAAGAACCAAGGCCCGGAGCACCTCGACGTCGCTGCCCCCGCTCAGGCTCTCGCGGGCGTGCTCAGCCACGTGGGGGAACTCGCCGAAGCGCGAGTCTTGTGCGAGCGCGCCTTGCGGATCCAGGAGAAAGAACTGCGCCCCGATCATCCAAGGGTCGCGAGCACACTCAACAACCTTGCTACGATTGCGTTGAGGATGGGCGACTACGAATCCGCGGAACCTCTCTTCCAGAGGACCCTGGCAATCAAAGAGAAAGCGGGGGACGACGTTGCCACCGCCTCGACTGTGGACAACTATGGCATCCTACTCTGGGAACTGGGCGCGCTCGGTGAGGCGGTTCGGATGTTCGAACGAGCCGTGTCTCTCTTCGAGAAAACGCTCGGGCCGAGGTCCTCGGAGCTTGCCGGCACCCTCGGGAACCTCGGGGCCCCGTTGCTCGTGGCCGGAGACTACTCCCGCGCGCGGCAGGTGATGGAGCGCGCCCTGGATATCCTGGAGCAGAAATTCGGTCCCGATCACATCCAAGTCGGTTGGCTGGCCGGAAGCCTGGCTGCACTTCACTATGAGCTAGGCGATCGCGCGGCTGCCAGGAGTCTCTTCCGAAGGGCGATCGTGGTGGTCAACAAGGCCGCTGGGCCGGAGCACTTCCTTGCTCTGGACGCGCAAAGCAATCTGGCCGATCTCGATGAGGAAGAGGGGAAGTACTCGGAGGCCCTGGAGGTCTACGAGCAGGTGCTCGCGATCCGCGAGAAAACCCTCGGGCCCAAGCATCCGAGTGTTGCCGAAAGCCTGGAACGGGTCGCGGGGGTGACCGCGCACGTTGGCAACTACGTCGACGCGAGGGCAATCTATGAGCGGGCGATCGCCATCCGCGAGGCGGCCATTGGACCTGAGGATCCGGGCCTCGCAAAGACCCGGCGCAGCCTCGCCGTCCTCCTGGTGAACATGGGGAACCCGGTCGAGGCCCAACCGATGTTCGATCGCGCCATCGGGATCCAGGAGCGAGTCCTGGGCGCGCATCATCCCGAGCTCGCCACGAGTCTCCTCGAGCGTGCGCGCGCCCTCGTGCGCGTTGGCGATTGGATGGGCGCGTTCCGCGATGCCTTGCGCGCCGAGGAGATCGCTCGCGAACACGTACGTCTCACGGCTCGGGCGATCGCGGAGAGGGAGGCGCTGCGCTACGCGGCGGTGCGCGCCAGCGGCCTCAGCCTGGCGCTGTCGCTGGCGGCCGGGGCGGAGCCGGAGGCGACGACCGCTTCCGGCGGACAGGGGCCCGACGTGGAGCCCCTGGCGGCTCTCGCGAGCCAGTCCCTCGACGCCCTCATCCGCTCGCGCGCCCTGGTCCTGGACGAGATGGGGGAGCGTCACCGCACCGTGGCCGGGACGGCGGACCCCGAGGTCAAGCGGCTGGAAGCGGAGCTTGCGTCGGCTCGGCAGCGGCTGGCGAGCCTCACCGTCCGCGGGGCCGACGAGAAGGATCTGGCGCGCTGGCGCGCGCGCGTCGAGCGGGCGCGCCAGGACAAGGAAGTGCTCGAACGAGCCCTGGCCGACAAGAGCCTGCCGTTCCGGCAGGAGCAGGCACGGCGACGGCTGGGCCTCGAGGCGGTCGCTGCCGCCTTGAGTCCGGGCGAGGCGCTGCTCTCGTTCACCCGATACGATCGGTACGACACGAGCGCTGGCAGCGCCCTGCCCCGCGCCGCGGCGGACCCGGTCCCCGCTTACCTGGCGTTCGTGCTGCGGAGCGGCGACGGAGAGGCGAGGGACGTTCCCCTCGGCCCCGCCCGCGAGATCGACAGGCTCGTGTCGGAGCTGCGCAACCGCATGACCGAGGAGGCCAGGGCCCCCGGCCGCTCGGCCAGGCGGGCCCTGGGCGCGTATCGCCGTGTGGGCGAGGCCCTGCGGGAGAAGGTCTGGGACCCCGTGGCGCCTCACCTGAAGGGCGTGCGCCGGGTCTTCGTCGTCCCCGACGGGGTGCTCAACCTGGTCAACCTGTCGGCGCTCCCGGCGGGCGGCTCGGCGTATCTCCTCGAGCGCGAGCCGCTGATCCACTACCTCTCCACCGAGCGGGACCTGGTCCCGTCGGAGGCGCAGGGTCGGGGCGAAGGCTTGCTCGCCTTGGGCGCGCCGGCGTTCGACGACACGGGGCTGTTCGCGGCCATGTCGCCGCGGTCTGCGCCGGCAGGCTCGCCTGCCGGAGAGGTGCCCACGGCGTCCGCCACGGTGGCGAGCCTCCAGGTCTTCCGGGGCGCCCGCTCCGCGTGCGGCGACTTCAAGAGCATGCGGTTCGAGCCACTGCCCGAGGCGGGTCGCGAGCTTGACGAGATCACGAAGCTCTGGGACGAGAGGGTGCGTGGCGGCGGCACCGGAGGCTCGCGCGCGGCCGGTGCGGCACCTGACGTAGCCCGCCGGAGTGGCCCAGACG
>JACOUZ010000316.1 GCA_016177515.1 Acidobacteriota bacterium | reverse complement strand
GTTCACGCCGCCGAGAGACGGCTCGAGCGCCTTGACGATGGCGATGATCTCCTCCGTGTCCTGGGTCCCCAGGCAGACCGGCATCGCCTCGACGCCGGCCAGCGTCTTGAACAGGACGCACTTTCCCTCCATGACCGGCAGCGCCGCCTCCGGGCCGATGTTCCCCAGGCCCAGGACGGCCGATCCGTCGGTCACCACCGCCACCAGGTTGCCCTTGGTGGTGAGCTCCCAGACCTTGAGGGGGGACTTCATGATCTCGCGCACGGGGATGGCCACGCCGGGCGAGGCGATGACCAGGAGCGTGTGCTCGTCCTTGAGCGGGATCTTGCCGGTGGTCTCGATGGTGCCGCGGTAGCGGCGGTGCAGGTCGAGCGCCTCGTCGGCCAGGCTCCTCTCCTCGCTGGTGAAGGCGTGCTCGACCAGGGAGGACTCCCCTTCGTAGACCAGGTGCCGCGTGCGGTCGCGGACGTAGTCGGGGTCGACGTCCTCGCGCGCCACGCCGAGCGCCACGGCGGCGTTGGCCACGGCGCCCGCCACCGCCGGACCGACCCGCAGGTCGAGGACGCGCGGCACGATGCGCTCGTAGCTCAGCTCCTTGTCGGGAACGAGGGAGGCGATGGCGTCGGCGGCCGCGATCAGCATCTCGTCGTAGATGCGCGCCGCCCGCGCGTCCATCACGCCGCGCAGGATGCCGGGGAAGGCCAGGGCGACGTTCAGGCCGTGCCGGTAGTTGGCGCCGCCCGTCAAGACCACCACGGCCCCGGCGGCGCGCGCTTCGTCGGCGCCGATCTCGGGCTCGGGTGTGGCCAGGGCGAAGACGATCGGCTTCTTGCGCATGGCGCGGATCATCTCCGGCCGCACCGTGCGCGCCGCGGACAGGCCGACGAACAGGTCCGCCCCTTCGAGGGCGTCGTCGATCGTCCCTTTGCGCCTCTCGGGGTTCAGCTCGCGGGCGGCGGTTTCTTTGAAGCGGTTCATCCCCTCGGGCCGGCCCTCCCAGACGATGCCGTGCCGATCGCACAGGGTGATCTCCGGCACGCCGGCCTTGCTCAGGAAGCGCGCGACACTGATGCCGGCCCCGCCGGCCCCCGTGATCGCGGCGCGGATGCCGCCGATGTCCTTGCCGGCCAGCTTCAAAGCGTTCCGCAGGGCCGCCAGGACGGTGGCGCAGGTCCCCTGCATGTCGTTGAAGAAGAAGGGCACGGGAAGATCCGCCTCGCTCATGCCGTCGAGGATCTCCAGGAGCTCGAACGAGCGCGGCGAGGCGATGTCCTCGATGGCGAAGCCGCCGAAGGTCGGGGTGAGGCACCGGATCAGGCGCGCCAGGCGCCGCGGGTCGCGCTCGCTCGTGCAGAGGGGAAAGGCGTCAATTCCTGCGAGCGCCTTGAACAGCACGCACTTCCCTTCCATGACCGGCACCGCCGCGAGCGGCCCGGCGTCCCCGAACGAGAGGACCGAAGATCCGTCCGTGAGGACCGCCACGGCGTTGCCGCGCACCGTGTAGACGAACGACGATTCCGGATCGTCGTGGATCGCGAGGCACGGCTCGGCGACCCCCGGCGTGTAGACCAGGCTCAGGACGTGCTCGTCCTTGATCGGAATCTTGCTCTGGATGCCGAGCAGGCCGCGGCTGCGGCGGTAGTGCTCGAGGATCTCCGCCGGATCGATGCGGTCGCCGGGGGGCAAGGTCACCGGTGCACCTCCTCGGCCCGTGCGAGGTGAAACACCAGGTTCTCGAGCTGGATCTTCAGATCGACCGCCTTGAGCGTGACGCCCGGGCGCGCCTTCAGCTGCGCCGGGGCGAAATTCAGGATCGCCTTGATGCCGGCGCGGCTCACCAGGTCCAGCACCTTCTGGGCCGCCGCGGCCGGGACCGCCAGGACGGCGATCCCCGCCTTCTCGCGCCTTGCAATTTGAGGCAGCGCTTCCATGTCCAGCACCGGGACCCCGCCGCGCGACCGGCCGCCGACCTTGCCCCGATCATTATCGAACAGGGCGACGATCCGGAAGCCCCCCGCGTTGAACCCGGCGTAGTCGGCGAGGGCCATGCCCAAGTTCCCGGCTCCGACGATGATCACCTTGCGATCGCGGGTCAGGCCGAGGATCCGCGTGATCTGATCCTTGAGGTCGGCGACCACGTAGCCCACCCCGCGCACCCCGAACTCGCCGAAACAGGCCAGGTCCTTGCGGATCTGCGCCGAGTTGAGACCGAACTTCTCGGCCATGGCCTGGGAGGAGACGGTGGTGACGCCGGCCGCCTGGAGGTCCTCGAGGGAGCGCAGGTAAACCGACAGCCGCTTCGCCGTCAGGTCGGAGATCTCCGCGCCCGGTCGCCGTGCCCCCGCCACCTTGTGCCTCGATTCACAAAGTGGCCGATCGTAGCGGCCGATCTGCGGCAAGTCAAGCGGGCGCCGGACGGGAGCGCGGTTTGAACGCGAAGGGGAGCGTGTCGAGGATGACGCGCACCTGGGTCGTCAGCTTGAGCGAGGCGCCGGTCACGATCGCGCGGTAGAACGCCAGGACGGTGTCGTCCGACTGCGGTACGAGACTGTCAAGACTCTTATGATGCTACGCTGGGCCGCCATGCGGCCACCCGGTCCAAAGTATGGGAGCGCTCCGGAAAACATGCAACACAGGACGGTCCGCCAGCCGCTGGCCGAAATCGTGGCGCTGGCCGGACTCCTCACCTCCTACATCTGGTTTTGGGCAGGCACCTTCGGGGGGGACTTCACCCTCTGCGTCATCCTCTATCTGGGCATCGGCCTCGCGGCCCACATCCGGGCCGGCGAAGGCCCGGCCGACCTCGGCCTTCGGCTCGACACCTTCGGGCGCGCCGGGCGCGAAGCCCTCCTGGCGACCATCCCGGTCGGCCTCGTCCTGGCCGGCGCCGGCGCCCTGCTCGGCAGCCTCCACTTCCCGGCCCTCCCCCTCTGGCCCCGAAGCCTGCGGGACGGCATCGTCTGGGGCGCCCTGCAGCAGTACGGCCTCCTCGCCGTCTTCTACCGCAGGTTCTGCGAGATGCTCCCGGGCCGCCGCCGTCCCCTCCTGGCCGCCAGCGCCGCCTTCGCCCTCCTCCACCTCCCCAACCCGTTCCTGACCCTCGCGACCTTCGGCGCCGGGGCCCTCTCCTGCTGGCTCTTCCGCCGGTCGCCGAACCTGATCGTCCTCGGCATCATGCACGGCGTGATCTCGTTCCTGATCTCGGCGGCCCTCCCCGACACCATCACGATGGGGATGCGCGTCGGACCGGGCTTCTTTCGCTTCGTGCCGGGGCGGTAACGGCGCTTGCGATAAGGTGATCGCGGCGCGCACGGAGACGCTTGATCGGCGGGCCGCCGGACCCGCCCTTTTCCGCGCCGGCGCGGGCCGACGCACGGGCCCTCGTTATCGGTCACGGCGCCCTGCTGTTGGGCCATGACGAACGCGTTGGCCACGAAGTCTCCGTCCCCCCCGGGACGCGGATGGTGATGGTAGCCGCCGCAGGAGTTCGAGTCCGGAGCCGAGGTGCGGATGAATCCCGCGTTGTTCCCGGTCGCTCTCCTGACCGTCCAGGAACGAAAACCGATCCGGGGACGATCGCCCTCTTCGGAGCG
Source organism: Acidobacteriota bacterium (assembly GCA_016177515.1). Classification (GTDB taxonomy): domain Bacteria; phylum Acidobacteriota; class Polarisedimenticolia; order Gp22-AA2; family Gp22-AA2; genus Gp22-AA3. The sequence continues at coordinate 777 of JACOUZ010000316.1, read as the reverse complement.
CGATCCGGCCGATCCGACTGCTGCTTTCAGGAGATGCGCTGCGCCAGCGCCAGGGGGTCAGGAGCCGCGCTTGTCGCGCTCCTCTCGGATGACCCGGAGCTCCGCGATGGCCTCGTGATCTCGTGGCCGCCCTGCCGCTCGCTTGACGCGGATGAGCGTGTCCAGATCGAGACAAAGTAGCCTGAGCCCGAAAGCCTCGAATTCGACCGAGTGAGGTCGAAGCTCGTCGTAACCTCCGCCGCCTGCGATCTCGCCCAGCAGATCGAGGTTTCCGAGATTTGTCTCAAGGGTGAAATTAAGCCCGCGGCGCAGCGTTTCCTCGTCCCACAAGAACGGCAGGCCGGGCGGCGCCCCGCGGAGATAGGGACGGTGTCCGCGCAGGGCCGCCACCAGGCGCCGGAGGTTGTGCGGCGTCCTCGCGTACACGACGTCCAGGTCCCGCGTGACGCGGGCGGATCCATGAAGCGTCGCCGCCACTCCTCCGACAATGATGAATTCGACCCTTTGCTTCGCGAGCACGCGCAGCAGACCCCTGAGATCCATCATCTCGCGGCCCTTCTGCGCGGGCGGCGCGCGGCTCCCCTCAGTCCCTCCGTGTCTTTCAACCAGCTCTCCAGGGCCAGGAGCCGCTCCTCGCATGCCATGCGCAGGCTCTGACGGACCAGGGTGCGGTCGATGTCCTTCGCGTAGGCTTCGATGACCGGATCGGAACGATCCGGCTCGAGATCGACCCGCAGCCGGAGGGGACCCGGGGCGGCCGGAACCGCCCCCCTCGCT
>JACOUZ010000344.1 GCA_016177515.1 Acidobacteriota bacterium | reverse complement strand
TGTTATTTAATTACCAAAGCGCCGATATCCCTATCATCTATATAGGCGCACCTTCCGGACGTAAATCCCGCCCCTCGTCGTTGCCGTCTCCTCCGGCGGTGTGATAAAATCCCGCCCCGGTCGAGGCCGGAAGACCGGAGTAAGTCCGCGGGCGGGTCCCCGGGTCCGGAGTGAACAGCCCGTCCGAACCGTCCCCCCGAATCGAACGATTTTCAGGGATCAAGAGCATTCGTTGCCCCTCGCGATGCCGCCCGTGAACCGCGAACGATATGGAGCCCTGTAGTGGCTGCCGCCAAGGGAGACAAGGCGATGGAAGCTGACGCGGTGCTCCGCACCGCCCGCGGTGTCGAGGCCTATGACGCCTCGAAGATCAAGGTCCTGGAGGGGCTCGAGGCGGTTCGCAAACGGCCCGCCATGTACATCGGCAACACGTCGGTGGGAGGCCTGCACCACCTGGTGTACGAGGTTGTCGATAACAGCATCGACGAGTCCCAGGCCGGGCACTGCGATCGCATCGAAGTGACGATCCACATCGACAACTCGGTGACGGTGGTGGACAACGGCCGCGGCATTCCCGTGGACATGCACGCCACCGAGAAGCGCTCGGCGGCCGAGGTCGTCATGACCGTCCTGCACTCGGGGGGCAAGTTCGACAACGACAGCTACAAGGTGTCGGGCGGGCTGCACGGCGTCGGCGTCTCGGTGGTCAACGCCCTGTCGGAGTTCCTGGATCTGGAGATCTGGCGGGACGGCCTGGTGTACGAGGAGCGCTTCGAGCGGGGCAAGCCGGCCGGCCCGTTCCGGCAGACGGGGACGACGAAGAAACGCGGCACCAAGATCCGCTTCCGGCCCGACCCGGCCATCTTCGAGGACGTCAACTTCGCCTTCGACATCCTGTCGCAGCGCCTGCGCGAGCTGGCGTTCCTGAACGAGGGTGTGACCATCGTCATCGAGGACGAGCGCGGCGAGAACAAGCGGCACGAGTTCAACTACAAGGGCGGCATCGCCTCGTTCGTCGAGCACCTCAACAAGAACAAAGCGTCGATCCACCCCAAGCCGATCTTCATGCGCGGCGAGAGGGACGGCGTGGTGGCCGAGATCGCCCTGCAGTACAACGACGGGTACAACGAGATCGTCTTTTCGTTCGCCAACAGCATCAACACTCTGGAGGGCGGCACCCACCTGTCCGGCTTCCGCTCGGCGCTGACCCGCACGATCAACACGTACGCCGCCAGGGTGATCAGCAAGGAGCAGGTCAACCTGTCGGGCGACGACGTGCGCGAGGGGCTGACGGCGGTGGTCAGCGTCAAGCTGCCGCGGCCGCAGTTCGAGGGCCAGACCAAGACCAAGCTGGGGAACAGCGAGGTCAAGGGGATCGTCGAGGCCATGCTGAACGAGAAGCTGTCGGCCTGCTTCGAGGAGAACCCCGGCGTGGCCCGCAAGATCCTCGAGAAGGGGCTCGAGGCGCTGCGGGCGCGGGAGGCGGCGCGCAAGGCGAAGGAACTGACCCGCCGCAAGGGAGCGCTCGATTCGGGCATGCTCCCGGGCAAGCTGGCCGACTGCCAGGAGACCGACCCGTCCCGGTCCGAGATGTTCCTGGTCGAGGGGGACTCGGCCGGCGGCTCGGCGAAGCAGGGGCGAGACCGGCGCACCCAGGCGATCCTGCCGCTGCGCGGCAAGATTCTCAACGTCGAGAAGGCGCGCTTTGACAGGATGCTGGGCAGCCAGGAGATCCGCACGATCATCACGGCGCTGGGCACCGGCATCGGGGACGAGGACTACGACCACGCGCGCCTGCGCTACCACAAGATCATCATCATGACCGACGCCGACGTGGACGGGTCCCACATCCGCACGCTGCTCCTGACCTTCTTCTACAGGCAGATGCCGCAGGTGATCGAGCGCGGCCACCTGTACATCGCGCAGCCGCCGCTCTACAAGGTCAAGAAAGGGAAGACCGAGACCTACCTGGCCAACGACGAGGACCTGAACAAGTTCCTGATGGCCACCGCATCGCAGGAGCGCCTGGTGAAGCTGCCGAAGAGCGACGTGGTCCTGGAGGGGCCGTCCCTGCGGAACATCCTCGACAAGCTGGTCCGCTACCAGGTCCACCTGGATCTCCTCAGGAAGCGCGGCTTCGATCCGGCCCTCATCGAGGCGCTCCTGGCCGCCGGCGTGGGCGCCGCGAAGACCTTCGAGGACTCCGACGCCCTCGAGGAGGTCCGCCGTGCGGCCGAGACAGCCGGCTTCAGGACCGGAGACCTCGAGAAGGACGAGGAGCACGGCCGCTTCATCTTCGAGGTGGCGGCGCGGGCCCGCGGGCACGCCGCGTCGGTCGTGGGCTGGGACCTGGCCTCGTCGATCGAATACCGCACGCTCCGGAGCCTGGAGGGCGACCTGCAGGACCTCCGGCAGCCGCCGTTCGTCATCGCCGAGAACGGCGACGAGCTGGCGGTGGATTCCCGCCTCGACCTTCTCCGGCACCTGATGGAGGAGGGCAAGAAGGGCCTGAGCATCCAGCGCTACAAGGGGCTGGGGGAGATGAACGCCGAGCAGCTGTGGCACACGACCATGAACCCGGAGACCCGGCGGCTCGTGCAGGTGAACGTCGCCGACGCGGTCGAGGCGGACGAGATCTTCACCGTCCTCATGGGTGACATGGTCGAGCCGCGCCGCAAATTCATCGAGGAAAACGCCCTCGAGGTCCGCAACCTCGACGTCTGAGGACGATGGACGAGACCCAGCAGGCCGCTCCGGACCACTCCAAGGTCAGCATCGAAACCGAGATGCGGAGGTCCTACCTCGATTACGCGATGAGCGTGATCATCGGCAGGGCCCTGCCCGACGTGCGGGACGGCTTCAAGCCGGTGCACCGCCGCGTGCTGTACGCCATGCACGAGGCGGGCAACCACCACGACAAGCCGTACAAGAAGGCGGCCCGCATCGTCGGAGACGTGATGGGAAAATTCCATCCGCACGGCGACACGGCCATCTACGACACCATCGTGCGGCTGGCGCAGGACTTCTCGATGCGCTACCCGCTGGTGGACGGACAGGGAAACTTCGGATCGATAGACGGCGACGCCCCGGCCGCCATGCGCTACACCGAGGTCCGGATGTCGAAGCTGGCGCACGAGATGCTGGCCGACATCGACAAGGAGACCGTCGACTTCGGCCCGAACTACGACGGCCAGCAGCAGGAGCCCCTGGTCCTCCCGGGCCGCTTCCCGAACCTCCTGGTCAACGGCTCGTCCGGCATCGCGGTCGGCATGGCCACCAACATACCGCCGCACAACATGGGCGAGGTCGTGGACGCCGTCATCGCCCAGATCGAAAACCCGGACATCACCATCGACGAGCTGATGCAGCACGTCAAGGGCCCCGACTTCCCGACCGCCGGCTACATCCTCGGGAAGGAGGGGATCGTCCAGGCGTACCGCACCGGCCGCGGCATCATCGTGATGCGCGCCCGGGCGACCGTCGAGGAGGGCGGCAAGCGCGGCAAGGACCGCATCGTCATCACCCAGATCCCGTACCAGGTCAACAAGACGCGGCTGATCGAGCAGATCGCCTCCCTGGTGAACGACAAGAAGATCGACGGCATCACCGACATCCGCGACGAGTCCGACCGCGACGGCATCCGCGTCGTCCTCGACATGAGGCGCGACGCCGTGCCCAAGGTCATCCTCAACAACGTCTACAAACACACCCAGATGCAGGAGACCTTCGGCGCCATCTTCCTGGCGATCGTGAACAACCGGCCCCAGGTCCTGAATCTCAAGGCGATGATCGGCCACTTCATCGAGCACCGCCGCGAGGTCATCACCCGCCGGACGGTGTTCGAGCTGGCCCGGGCCGAAGAGCGGGCCCACGTCCTCGAGGGGCTCAAGATCGCGCTCGACAATCTGGACGAGATGGTCGCCCTCATCCGCGCCGCCAAGACGCCGGACGACGCCCGGCAGGCGATGCGCCTGCGCTTCAGGCTGTCGGACATCCAGGCGCAGGCGATCCTGGACATGAAGCTGCAGCGCCTGACCGGCCTGGAGCGCCAGAAGATCGTCGACGAGTACACCGACACGCTGAAGCAGATCGCCCGGCTGAAGGAGATCCTGGGCAACGAGCGGCTGGTGTTCGGCCTCATCGTCGACGAGCTGAAGGACATACGCAAGAACTACGCCGACGCGCGCCGCACCGAGATCATCCCGATGGCCGGCGAGATCTCGGTCGAGGACATGATCGCCGAGGAGGACATGGTGATCACCGTCTCGCACGCCGGCTACATGAAGCGCAATCCCCTCACGCTCTACCGCAGCCAGAGGCGGGGCGGCAAGGGGAAGATCGGCATGACGACGCGCGAGGAGGACTTCGTCGAGCACCTGTTCGTCGCCTCCACGCACGCCTCGATCCTGATCTTCACCACCCGCGGCCGCGTGCACTGGCTGAAGGTGCACGAGATCCCGCAGATCGGCGCGGCCGGCAAGGGGAAGAACATCGTCAACTTCGTGGAGCTGACTCCGGAGGAGAAGGTCGCCTCCCTGGTGCCCACCAAGGAATTCGGCGAGGATCGCTACGTCGTCTTCTGCACCCGCAGGGGGACGATCAAGAAGACCGCCCTGTCGGCCTATGCCAACCCGCGCGCCGGCGGCATCATCGCCGTCGGCGTGGACGAGGGGGACGAGCTGCTGTCGGTCAAGCTGACGGACGGGAGGCAGGTGGTCTTCATGGCCACCGCCCAGGGACAGGCGATCCGCTTCCAGGAGGACGGCGTCCGGCCGATGGGGCGCGGCGCCCACGGCGTCATCGGCATGCGCCTCCAGGGAGACGACGCGGTGGTCGAGATGGACAGCCTGTCCTCGCGGGAGGGAAGCACCATCCTGACGGTCACCGAGAAGGGCTGCGCCAAGCGCACGGCGGTCGAGGAATACCGGCTGCAGGGAAGGGGCGGGACGGGCATCATCAACCTCAAGGTGACCGAGAAGACGGGGCCAGTGGTCCAGGTGATGGAGGTCTCCGCGGACGACCAGGTCGTGGTGATCACCGCGTTCGGCAAGATCATCCGGACCAACGTGCGCGACATCTCCCTCCTCGGCCGCCCCACGCAGGGGGTGCGGCTCATCCATCTCGAGGAGGGCGACGCGGTGGTGGCGGTGGCCCGGGTGGCGGAGGGGGACGCCGACCAGCCGGGGGAGGGGATCGGCGGGACGATCGGGGCGGCCGGCGGAACGGCGGCGGCGCCCGCGGGCGGGAACGGGCCGGACCGGGAGGAGACGGAATGAAGATCTTTTTGGACACGGCGAACATCGACGAGATCCGCGAGGCCCACTCGTGGGGCATCCTCGACGGCGTGACGACCAACCCCTCTCTGGTGGCGAAGGAGGGAAAGGACTTTCTGGATGTCGTGCGGCAGATCTGCGCCATCGTCCCGGGGCCGGTCAGCGCCGAGGTGGTCGCGACCACCACGGACGACATGATCCGCGAGGGCCGGGAGATCATGCGCAAGATCGGCGCCCCGAACGTCGTGATCAAGATCCCGATGATCCGCGAAGGGCTCCGGGCAATCCGGACGCTGTCGTCGGAGGGGATTCGCGTCAACACGACGCTCATCTTCTCGTCGCCGCAGGCGCTGCTGGCGGCGAAGGCCGGGGCGGCATACGTCAGCCCGTTCATCGGCCGGCTGGACGACATCAGCCACGTCGGCATGGACATCGTCCGCGACATCCGGGTCATCTTCGACAACTACGAATTCAAGTGCGGGATACTGGCGGCCAGCATCCGCAATCCCCTGCACGTCGTGGATGCCGCCAGGGCCGGCGCCGACGTCGCCACCATGCCGTTCGGCGTGCTGGAGGCGATCATCCGGCACCCCCTCACCGACGTCGGCCTGAAGAAGTTCCTCAAGGACTGGGAGAAGCTGCCGCAGCAGATGCGGGCCGGCTCGTAGTTTGACGCGCGACCGGCTGGACGAGCTGAAGCGCAGGAACCGCGAGGCCGAGGCCGGCGGGGGGCCCGAGCGCTTGGCGCGCCAGAAGTCCGAAGGAAAGCTGTCCGCCCGCGAGCGCATCCGGCTGCTCCTCGACCCCGGCACGTTCGAAGAGCTCGACCGGTTGGTGATCCATCGCAGCCACGATTTCGGGATGGAGGCGCAGCGCGTCCCGGGCGACGGCGTGGTCACCGGCCACGGGCGGATCGACGGGCGCGGAGTCGTCGTTTTCGCGCAGGACTTCACGGTGTTCGGCGGTTCTCTCAGCGAGACCTACGCCGCCAAGATCTGCAAGATCATGGACCTGGCCATGAAGATCGGGGTGCCGGTCGTCGGGCTGCACGACTCGGGAGGGGCGCGCATCCAGGAAGGCGTCGTCTCGCTCGGGGGGTACGCCGACATCTTCCTGCGCAACACCCTGGCCTCGGGGGTCGTCCCGCAGATCTCCGCCATCATGGGACCGTGCGCCGGGGGCGCCGTCTACTCGCCGGCGATCACCGATTTCAACATCATGGTCCAGGGAACGTCCTACATGTTCATCACCGGCCCCGACGTGATCAAGTCGGTGACGCACCAGGAGGTCAGCAAGGAGGAGCTGGGCGGCGCCATGACGCACGCCTCGGTGAGCGGCGTGGCGCATTTCGCCGCCCCCGACGACGCGGCCGCCCTGGCGCTCATCCGCGAGCTTCTCTCCTATCTGCCGTCCAACAACATGGAGGACCCGCCGCGCCGCGCCCCGGCGGACGACCCCTGGCGCGAGGACGGGCGGCTCGACCGGCTGGTCCCGGAGGACCCCAACAAGCCGTACGACATGAAGGAGATCATCAAGGGCGTCGTGGACGACGGCGCCTTCCTGGAGGTGCACGAGCATTACGCCAAGAACCTGGTCGTCGGCTTCGCCCGCCTGGACGGGGCCCCCGCGGGCATCGTGGCCAACCAGCCGATGGCCCTGGCCGGGACCCTGGACATCGACGCGTCGCTCAAGGGGGCGCGCTTCGTCAGGTTCTGCGACGCCTTCAACGTTCCCCTGGTGACGTTCGAGGACGTCCCGGGGTTCCTGCCCGGGACCGACCAGGAGTACAGAGGCATCATCAAGCACGGCGCCAAGCTCCTGTTCGCCTTCGCCGAGGCGACCGTCCCCAAGGTGACGGTGATCACGCGCAAGTCCTACGGCGGCGCGTACTGCGTCATGGGATCGAAGCACATCCGCACCGACTTCAATTTCGCCTGGCCGACGGCGGAAATCGCCGTGATGGGGCCCGAGGGGGCGGTGAACATCCTGTACCGGCGCGAATTGCAGGCGGCCGCCGACCCCGAAGCCCTGCGCCGGAAGAAGGTGGAGGAGTTCCGCGACAAGTTCGCCAACCCGTACGTCGCCGCCGAGCGCGGCTACGTGGACGAGGTGATCGAGCCGCGCCTGACGCGCCGCCGGATCATCGCGGCGCTCCGTCTCTTGAAGACGAAGAGGGACACCACGCCTCCCAAGAAGCACGGCAACATTCCGCTGTAGATCGATCGTCGAGCCGCGGCCCGGAGGCCATCCTCGCCATGCGCCACAGGTCGAAGGAAGCGAAGCAAGCCCCCCGGGCGGCCGCCCCGAAGGTCGGCGCCCGCGGCCGCGCGGGCGCCCGCCGGGAAGCGCCTCCGGACGCCCGCCCGATCCGCCGCATCCTCATCGCCAACCGGGGGGAGATCGCCCTGCGCGTCCTGCGCGCCTGCCGCGAGGCGGGTATCTCTCCGGCGATGGTCTATTCCGAGGCCGACCGCGACACCCTGCCGGTGCGCCTGGCGGACGCGGCGTTCTGTGTCGGCCCTTCCCAGGCCGCGGCGTCCTATCTGGACATCGAGGCGATCCTGAAGGCTGCGCGGCAGGCCGGGGCCGACGCTGTCCACCCGGGATACGGGTTCCTGGCCGAGAACCCGGAGTTCGCCCGGGCCGTCGGCGCCGCGGGTCTCCTGTTCATCGGTCCGCCCGCCGAGACCCTGCGCCTGGTGGGGGACAAGGTCGAGGCGCGGCGCCTGATGGAGAAGCGGGGCGTGCCGGTCATCCCCGGCCTCCTCGATCGGGCGGCCGACACCGCCGCGATCGCCGCCTTCGCCCGGAAGAGCGGCTACCCGATCATGCTGAAGGCGGCCGCCGGCGGGGGCGGCAAAGGGATGCGCGTGGTGCGCTCGGAGGCCCATCTCGATTCGGCCGTGAGGGCCGCCCGCTCCGAGGCGCGCTCCGCCTTCGGCGACGACGGCATCTATGCCGAGAAGTTCATGGAGAGGGTGCGGCACGTCGAGATCCAGGTCCTGGCGGACCACCACGGCCACGCGGTGCACCTGGGCGAGAGGGAATGCTCGGCGCAGCGCCGCCACCAGAAGCTGGTGGAGGAGGCGCCGTCGTTCGCCCTGCGCCCTGCCGGCCGCGCCCGCATGGGGGCCCTGGCGCTCGAGGTGGTCGGGGCCTGCGGCTACCGCAACGCCGGCACCATCGAGTTCCTCGTGGACGAGTCGGGGCGGCCGTATTTCATGGAGGTCAACGCCCGGATCCAGGTTGAGCACCCGGTGACGGAGATGGTGACGGGCGTCGACCTGGTGCGCGCGCAGATCGAGATCGCCGGCGGCAGGCCGCTGGGCCTCCGCCAGGAGGAGTTGCAGCCGCGGGGCTGGGCGATCGAATGCCGCGTCCTGGCCGAAGACCCGGCGAACGGCTTCCTGCCGTCGCCGGGGCGCGTCGTCGTCCTGCGCCTCCCGTCCGGCCCCGGCATCCGGGTGGACACGGCGCTGCAGCCGGGGGAAGAGATCCCCCTGCACTACGACGCCCTCATCGCCAAGCTGGTCGCCTGGGGGCGGGACCGCGACGAGGCGCTGGCCCGCCTGCGCCGCGCGGTCGACGAGTTCGTGATCGCCGGCCCCGGGGTCCGGACGACGCTGCCGTTCCACCGGGAGCTCCTCAACGATCCCGATTTCGTGGCGGGCCGCCTCGACATCGGCATGGTCGATCGCCTCATGCCGCGGCTGGCGCCCGCCATCCTGGATACCGGCCCGGAGGCCGAAATCGCGGCGATCGCCGCCGCCATCCGCGCCACCGAGGAGATCGGCCGCGCCGGGAGGGATGAGCCGTACGCGGGGCTGAGCCCGTGGTCCGCCGCCGGCCGGCGCGCGCTCATGGAAAGCCGCCAGGTGCGGCGGCCGGAGGCCTGAGCGATGCGCTACCTCGCCCGCGTCGGGACAAAGGAATGGAGCCTCGAGGTCGAGCCGCGGGGCGCCGGCCGCTTCGCGGTCACCCTCGACGGCGCGCGCCGCGAGGTCGAGCGCCGGGGGGACGGCGCGAGCGTCGTCCTGTCGATCGAAGGCAGAGTGCGCGAGGCGGCGGTCGTGCGCGACCCGGGGCCGGGCGGTGGGAACGGCCGGGGGGCTGCTTCCGGGGAGACGCGCTACGGCGTCGTGATCGGCGGCCGCCACTATGCGGTGCGGCTGCTCGATCCGCTGAAGCGCTCCGCCGCGCCCAGGCCGGCGCAGGAGGGCCCGGTCGAGGTGCGCGCCATCATGCCGGGAAAGATCGCCGCCCTCCTGGCGCCTGAAGGCGGACAGGTCCGTGAGGGGCAGGGGGTGGTCGTGGTCGAGGCGATGAAGATGGAGAACGAGATCCCGGCGCCGAAGGGCGGCCGCCTCGCCCGCCTGCACGTGCAGCCGGGGGACACGGTGGAGGCGGGGGCTGCCCTGTTCACGGTGGAATAGCGCGCCGGGCCGGGATCCGCGCGCGGCCGCCGCCGGGCGCGGACATGGAAAGGGCGATGCCCCCTGGTCGAGGACACCGCCCTCTCCGTCTCAGCCGGTCAGGTTCCCGCGGATCTTAACGAATGGAGGCTGCGAGTTCCTTGCCCGGACGGAAACGCGCCACCTTGCGCGCCTTGATCTCGATCTGCTCGCCCGTCTGCGGGTTGCGGCCCACTCGAGCCTTGCGCTTGGAGACCGTGAAGGTCCCGAAGCCGACCAGTGCGACCCGGTCGCCCTTCTTGAGCGCCTTCGTGACGCCGTCGACCAGCGAGTCGAGCGCCTTGCCGGAGGCGGTCTTGCTGATCTTCGCGTCCTTGGCGATCTTGTCGATAAGATCCGCCTTGTTCATGCGACACCTCCTCGAGGTGAATGCGTTGTGGTGAAACGAATCGAGAACAATTCCCGTACCGTGACCGGCTTATATCAGAGTCGTTGAATTCTTGTCAATACATGAGGGGCGCGGGGTTCGCGGATGGGTCCCGCGAGAAGCATCGCCCGGCGAGGGCTTGCGGACAGGCTGCGAACATGGTGACCCACAAAGGGTCCGGGGTGCCCCCGGGCGCAAGCCTTGCGGCACAACTTCTCCACGCGATCGCACAGGAGGCCCTGGCCGCCTGCGACCCCGCGGGGGCGGTGCGCCGGGCGGTGCACGCACGCCCCGACCACCTCGGTCTCTGCGGCCGCGCCATCGCCATGGAGAAGAAGGGCCGCCTGCTCCTTCTGGCGTATGGCAAGGCCGCCCCGGCGATGACCGCAGGCTTCCTGCAGAGGTTCAAGGAGGCGGGCGGCAGGCGCGCGCTCGACGGCCTGGTCATCCATCCGCGCCGCGAGGACGCGTTGAAGCGGGGCGGCGCCGCGCTCCCGCCCGCCCTCCAGGCGGCCCTCGAAGACCTGCGCCTGCCGGCCTCCCGCTGCCGCCTGAAGTCGATCGCCGCCGAGCACCCTCTCCCGCTCCGAAGCTCCTTCGAGGCCGGAAAGAGGGCGCTGCGCTTCGCG
>JACOUZ010000013.1 GCA_016177515.1 Acidobacteriota bacterium | reverse complement strand
GTTCAGGTGGTTGGCCACCTGGTCGGCGAGGTTCCCGGGCCCCGACAGGTTGTTCTTGATCAGGTTCAGGATCTCGCCCGGGACGCGCGGGTCGAGCTGGATGAGGTTCTCCAGAAGATGCAGGGCGTTCCCCATCAGCATGTTCGCCTCCATCGACTCGTCCTCCTTCTCGTCGATGCAGGCGACCCGGGCCCTGAGATAGGGATCGGTCTGGATGTAGCTGGCGATCTTGAAGCGGCGCAGGCCCAGCAGGATGATCTGGATGGTGTTCCCGGAGACGTTGATCTTGTTCACCAGGCGGGCGGCCACGCCGATGGTGGACAGCTCCTCGATCGGCGGGACGTCGATGGACGAGCTCTTCTGCACCACCAGCCCGATGATCGACTCGGGCTCCATGTCGCGGATGAGGTTGAGGTTCTTCTTGCGGACCACCTGCAGGTTCACCACCATCTGCGGGAAGACGACGGTGGACGCCAGGGGGATGACCGGCAGCTCGGCCGGGATGTCGCAGGCGAGCATGTCGCCGTGCGCGCGGGCCCCGGCCGCCGCCACCTTCTCGGCGGTCGTCTTGTCGAGGGCCTTGTCGGGCGCCGTCTTCCTGTGGTTGCCGGTTCCGCTCATCGGATCAGGCTCCTCGCCCGGCCGGGTCAGTCCCGGCGGCCCGGGGCGAAGAAGCGATACCCCAGGATCTTATAGATCAGCTTCGCCGCCAGGAAGTCCGGGGCGACGTCATCCCCCAGTGGGCGCAGCTCGTTCACGTCGAACCCGACCAGCCGTTTCCGCCGGCAGATCTCCCGGATGAACGCCAGGGTCTCGTACCATCCCGGGCCGCCCGGCTCAGGGGTCCCCGTGGCCGGCATGATCGCCGGGTCGAAGTAATCCACGTCGATCGTAAGGTATATCTCCTCCGTCAAACGGTCAACCGCCTCCAGGGCCATCTGGGGCCCGGCCACGAAGTCCCGGGCCGGGATGACCATCAGCCTCTTCTCCCGGATCAGATCGCGCTCCTCCCGGGAGATGCTGCGGATGCCCACCTGAAGAGTGGGGAGGCGGCCGGCGAAGTGGTGCATGGCGCAGGCGTGGTTGAACTCCGAGCCCTCGTAAGTGGACCTCAAATCTCCATGGGCGTCGAGCTGGATGAGCGACAGGCGGGGGTGCTTCCTGTGGTAGGCCTTGATCGCCCCCACCGCCACGCTGTGCTCTCCGCCGACGACCACCGCCATCTTGCCCCGCTCCAGGCAGCGGGCGGTGGCCTCCTCCACCTTGCGGGTCATGACCTCCGGCTCATCGTCGTTGCCGGAGACCGGGGGGGCGGTGTGGATGCCTAGGGTGTAGGGATCGGCGTCCAGCTCGTCGTCGTACAGCTCCATGAAGCGCGAGGCGTGGATGAGGGCGTCGGGCCCCTTCGCCGTCCCCTTCATGTAGGAGGCGGTCCGGTCGTAGGGGACCGGCAGGATCACGATCCGGGAGCGGTCGAGCGACGAATGCACCTCGTCCAGGCCGCCGTAGTTCAGGGGGAGCTCGGGATTCTGGGACATGGCGTCAGGGGATGAGGACGGCCGCCCCGACGACCGTGGTCCACCGCCCGCGCTTGTCGCCGACCGCCGACTGGGTGATGCTCAGGGTGCGGTAGATCTCGCCGCTGATCTTCCAGATCTCCTTGCGCTCGTCGTAGGAGGTGTCCGGGTCGAACTCCACGCCGCGCACCGTCGCCAGCATCTGGGCCGCCAGGTCCTCGGCGTAGTCGCCGGCGACCGAATCGGTCTGCCCGAAGGAGTGGTGCTCGCTCAGGTAGCCGTGCCCCCCCCGCTTGCCCGGGATGGCGATGCCGATGGAGGCGGCGCACAGCCGGTGCGGCTCGTTGGTCTCCGCCTGGCTCATGACGCAGAAGACCACCTCGCCGGCTCTCAGATATTTGAGCCCCTGGGTCTTCGAGATGATCTTGCACCCGGGCGGGAAGATGCTGCTGACCCGGACGATGTTGAAGTGGGCGATCCCGGCGACGCGCAACGCCATCTCGAAGGAGTTGAGCTTTCCCCCCCCCCCGCCAGCCCGGTCCGGCCCCCCACGCACCTCCGGAGATCTCTCCGCGCACGGGTCCGAGAGCTCCTCGCGTCATGGCCACCACCAGGCGCCACCGGAAGCCAAGCTGGTTTACGGTGGGGCGGGCGGAGAGGCATACCCAGATGGAGGTGGCGGGCCGCAGCGCGGCGCGGCGATTTCGAGCCGCGCCATGCGCATGAGAGGGTCACCCGGGAGGCCGCGCGAGCGAGCATGAGGCGCGACGCGCTGCGGCCCGCCACCGGCAACTGGGGATAGCTCTGAGTCGCGGCCTCTTGACAGGCCGAAGCGCGGCGGGCTAGGTTCGCCGCCTCGGAGGATCCGTCATGACCGCTGCCAAGCAGACCTACGAAGGTTCCTGCCAGTGCGGCCGCGTGCGCTACCGGGTCGAGGGCCCCATCGCCGTCCTGGCCAACTGCCACTGCACCGACTGCCGCAAGAACAGCGGCGCCGCCTTCGTGACCTGGGCGGAGGTCCCGCGCCGCTCGTTCACATTCCTGAAGGGCGAAGACCAGCTCCAGACCCACAAGGCCGGGTCGGGCACCGCGCGCCAGTTCTGCCGGACCTGCGGCTCGAGCCTGGTCTGCTTCGCCGAGGGGGACGGCCTCGTCGAGGTCACCGCCGCGACCTTCGACACGCCGCTGGCGGAGCGCCCCGCCTACCACATCTACGTGCGCAGCAAGGTCCCCTGGTTCGACATCCAGGACGGCAAGCCGCAGCACCAGACGACGAGCGGGCGCTAATCCGCCGCCGCTTTTGTCGGTGCCGCGCGCGCGGGCACGGAGCCGCCGCACAGTGCCATCAGTCGGGCGTGGAAGGTCGTCGCCTTCTGCGTCTGGCCGGCGC
>JACOUZ010000349.1 GCA_016177515.1 Acidobacteriota bacterium | reverse complement strand
GAGGTCGCCGCGTAAACCAGCAGGTTGCCGCTGTCGAGGAACGAGTTGACGGACGAGAAGACCGAGTACGCCAGGCCGCGCTCCTCGCGGATGTGCTGGAACAGGCGCGAGGACATGGTCCCGCCCAGGAGGGTGTTGAGGACGTACTCCTGGTAGCGCCGTCCGGGCGGGGCCCCGAAGCACGGCACGCCGAGACAGAGGTGCAGCTGCCCCAGCTCCTTCTTCTCGCGCACCACGACGGTCGCGGTCGGGGAGGGGGCGCTGACCGCGACCGGCGCCGCCGTGTTCCGGATCGGCTCGAAGGCGCGCCGGATGGCGCCGGCCAGCTGCTCGTGATCCAGGTTGCCGGCCGCCGTGACCAGCAGGTTCGCCGGCTGATAGGAGTCGCGGAAGAAACGCGCCAGCATCTCGAGGTTCATCCCGGTGACCGAGGAGATGGTGCCCTGGATCGGCCGGCCGAGCGGGTGGCCGTGCCAGAACGACTCGCTGAAGATGTCGTACACCAGCTCGTCGGGTGTGTCCTCCACCATCTTGATCTCTTCGAAGATGACCTTGCGCTCCTTCTCGATCTCCGCCGGGACGAACTTGGGGTGACGGACGATGTCCGCCAGGAGATCGACCGCGATGTCCAGGTGCTCGTCCAGGACCTTGAAGTAGAAGCAGGTGTACTCCTTGGTCGTGAAGGCGTCCATCTGGCCGCCCACCGAATCGACGGTGAGCGCGATGTCCTGGGCGGTCCGGGTCTCGGTCCCCTTGAACAGGAGGTGCTCGATGAAATGCGAGATGCCGTTCTGCTCGGGAGTCTCGTGGCGCGAGCCGCGCTTCATCCAGACGCCGACCGCCACCGAGCGCAGGGTGCGCATCGGCTCGGTGATCATCACCAGGCCGTTCTCGAATATTTCCTTGCGGATGTCGCCCATGCCGGGCCCATGGTAGCATTACCGGGTGCCGTCCCGGGTCCCACCCGCACGCCCACCCGCGTGCCCGACGCTACCGGCCCGGGGATTCGGCGTACTGGCCCTTGTCCAGGCGGTAGACGGTGGTCTCGTAAGCGGGAGCCTGGCCGGGCCCTTCCTCGTAGGTCCGGCTGGTGATCCAGAACTCGACCCGCCCGGCCGGGTCGTAGCGCTTCTCGATCTGCCGGCCGGCATTCTGGAAGATCGCGCGGTAGGCTCCGTCCTGGCCGCGGGCAATGACCTCGACGGCTTCCAGGTGGCCCCCTTCCCAGGTCACCACGACCTCCTCCTGTCCGTCCAGGTCGACGTCAATCAGCGCCAGGTCCTTGAAGGCGTCCCCCTGTTGGGCCGTGTGGGCCACGGCGTAGTTCTGCCCCCCGCCGCCGCCCTCGTAAATCCTGAGCTCCGGCTTTCCCGCGGCCGTGTCCACGACCGCCGCGATCCGGGTCGCCTCAGGATCGAGGGTGCGCAGGAGGATCAGCCGGTCGCCCCGGTGCAGGACGCGCGCCAGCATCGCCGTGGCGGGGTCGTCCGCGCGGGAGCGGCAGGCGGGAAGCCAGGCGGCGAGAACCAGCACGGCGGCCGCGACGGACAGAGACCCTCGGATGGCAAGGGCGGCCGGGATCGGGCGCGCACGAGGCGGGCGGTCAGGGGGCATGTCCGGCCTCCGCGGTTCAGACCTCGATCTTCCCCTCGATGACGGCGCGGCACAGGTCCATGGACGAGACGAGGCCTGTGACTTTCCCCCTGCGGAGGACCGGGACGCGGTGGATCCGGAGGCTCCACATGATCCGGCACAGGTCGGTCACCGGGGTGTCCTCCTCGGCCGAGATGGCGGGGCTGGTCATGATGCTGCTGACCGGCATCTCCATCGGGTCGGGGGACCTGTGCTCGGCCCAGAACGGCCTCTCACCGGGACGGGGCGGCGCCGGCGGGGCGGCCCGCAGGGTCCGGCCGCGCAGCACGGAAACCACGCGCCGGCCGGGGCGCCCTCTCCCCGACGCGGTGGTCGACGCCGTGCCGGCCGCCGTCTCGCCGGGGCGCCCGGATCCGGCGCCGCTGTCGTCCGCCGGGCTGCCCATCGCGCCGTAGATGATGTCTTCCTGGGTGACCACGCCCAAAAGCCGCCCCTGCGAGTCCACCACCGGCGCCCCATTGATGTTCTTCTCCTGCAGGAGATCGCACAGCGCGCCGACCTTCATGTCGGCGGGCACCGTGACCGGCGTGCGCGTCATCAGGTCCCGCGCCAGGAACCGGGGGCCGGCGCGGCGCACGGACCCTGTCCGCCGCATGGACGCGCCCTGCCGCGCGGACCGGGGCCGCCGCGCGGACCCGGTTCGCCGCGCCGGCCGGTTGCGCCCCTGCTTCGTTTTCTTCTTCTGCGTGGTCACTGGCCGTCCTTTCGGGAAGCTGCGCCGCCGCCCGGGGCCAGCAGGCGCTCGAGGGCCGCCGGATCCGCCTCCAGTTCGATGATCCGGTTCGCCCGGCCCGGCACGACGCCCGCCAGGCGCCCCCCATGGTAATCGATCGTGGCCTGGCTGAACTTGCAGCCGTGGGCTGTGGCGATGATCACCACCTTCTCGTCCGCGCCGATGATCCCCTCCCCGCGCGCCTTCAGAAAACAGGCGACCGCGGTCGCCGAGTTGGGGCAGATGTAGACACCGGTCGCGTCCACCAGCGCCTTGGCGTCCATGATCTCCTGCTCGGAGGCGGAGAGAAACGCCCCCTTCGAGCGGCGGACGGCGGCGACCGCCTTGTCGTAGGACACCGGGTCGCCGATGCGGATGGCACTGGCCGCCGTGTCGGCGGCCTTCACCCTGACCCGCTCCCGGTAGCCCTCGCGGTGCGCGCGCGCCAGGGGCGCGGCGGCCTCGGGCTGCGCACCGAGAAGGCGCGGCACCCGGTCGATGATGCCGAGGGCGTGCAGGTCGAAGAGTCCCTTGCCGATGGCCGAGATGTTGCCGGCGTTGCCGACCGGGACGACGATCCAGTCGGGCGGCTCCCAGCCGAGCTGCTGCAGCATTTCGTAGGCGATCGACTTCTGCCCCTCGATGCGCACCGGGTTGACCGAGTTGAGCAGGTAGACCGGGCGTTTCCGGCAGACCTCCCGCAGCAGGCGGATGCAGGTGTCGAAATCGGCCGGCAGCGACACCGTCAGGCAGCCGGAGGCGATCGGCTGCGAGAGCTGCTCCATGCTGATCTTCCCCTGCGGCAGGACGGCGACGCCGCGCATCCCCTCCACCTGGGCGGCGTAGGCCGCCATCGCGGCGGACGTGTCGCCGGTCGAGGCGCAGGCCACCAGGTCCACCCCCAGGTGCCGCGCGAACGACACGCCGGCGCTCATGCCCCGGTCCTTGAACGACAGGGTCGGGTTCTCCCCTTCATGCTTGATGTGCACGCAGGCGGCCCCGGACTCCTTTTCCAGGCGGGGCGAGCGGTACAGGTTGGTGTCCCCTTCCGGCTTGGTGACGATGGCGGCCTCGGGCAGATCGGGGAGGATCAGCTCGTGAAAGCGCCAGACGCCGCTGCGGTGGATGCCGGCCTTCACTCCCATGCGCCCATCGAACAGGCGGCGCCAGGCGGCGCCGTCGCGCGACTTTTTCAGGCGGTCGAGGTCGTGCACGACCTCGAGCAGTCCGGAGCAGGCTTCGCACTCGTACCGGATCTCGCCGAGAGGATAGCCGCGCCCGCAGCCGATGCAGCGCAGCGACGAGAACGGCCGCGGCGTGGACGCCATGTCTCAGTCGAGCCGGCGCGCGCCCCGGTTGTCGGGGGGGCAGATGAAATGGCGGCTGGGCAGGCCATGGCGCTGGAAGGCGGCGTGCATTCCCAGGGCGACCTTCTCGGCGGTGTCGGCATTCGCGACGGCGAACAGGGCGGGACCGGCGCCCGAGATCGAGCAGCCGAACGCCCCGGCTTCGAGCGCCGCCCGCTTCACGTCGGCGAACCCGGGGATGAGCCTCGACCGCACCGGCTCGACCACCTGGTCGTCGACGGCGCGGCCGAAGTCGGGCAGGTTGCCGCGCGCCACGGCCGCGACCAGGGCGGCGGTGTTGGCCCAGTTGCTCTTGGCGTCCTTGAGGGAAATCATCTCGGGCAGGACCGAGCGGGCGAAGCGCGTCTCGATCTCCATCCCGGGCAGGACGACGACGAAGCGCATCGCCGACGGCAGCTCGAGGCGGATGACGTCGAGCGGCGCGTGGCTCCTGACGATGGTGAACCCGCCCAGGAGCGAGGCCGCCAGGTTGTCCGCGTGCCGGCTGCCGCTGGCCAGGGCCTCCCCTTCGAGGGCCGCCTCCAGGAGCGTGTTGCTGCCGAGCGCCGAGCCGAACAGGAGGTGCGCGGCGACCGCCCCGCCGACGGCGCTGGCGGCGCTCGATCCCAGGCCGCTCCCCTGCGGCAGCCCCTTGTGCAGCCTCATCTCGAGGCCGGCTTCCTTCGCCGCCTTCCCCTTGAGCTGTCTGAGGACGGACTCGGCGGCGCGCCCGGCGCAGTTCTTGTCCGGGTCGGTCGGGATGTTCTCCTTCTCGCCGGTCATCTCGACGAGGGCGACGCCTGGCCTGTCGGTCCGGCGCGCCTGGACCACGTCGCCGAGCCCCTCGAGCGCCACCCCGAGAGAATCGAAGCCCGGCCCCAGGTTCGCGATCGACGCCGGGGCGAACACCTTCACCCAGCCCTGCTCCTGGGGCTCCGTCACAGGTACCCCTTCGATTTCAGGAGCTCGGCGTTCAGGATCGCCACGCCCGCTGCGCCCCGGATGGTGTTGTGGACCAGCCCTTCGTACTTGAGGCCGAAGGCCGGGCAGGCCCGCACGCGGCCGACCGTCACGCTCATGCCGTTGCCCGCCATCCGGTCGAAGCGCGGCTGCGGGCGATCGGGCTCGTCGCGCACCACGATCGGCCTCTCCGGCAGGCTCGGCAGGCCCAGGGACTGAAGCGGCGAGCGGAAATCGCGCAGGACCCGGGTCGCCTCCTCCGGGGTCGTCCGCTGCTCCGTCTCGACCGAGACCGCCAGGGTGTGCCCGTCGGAGACCTGCACGCGGTGGCAGTGGGCGCTGACCGCGAAGGTGGCGGCGGCCCTGGTGGTCCCCAGGATCTTCAGGGTCTCCGACTCCATCTTCTCTTCCTCGCTGCCGATGTAGGGGATGACGTTGTCGAGGATGTCGACCGACGGGACGCCCGGGTACCCTGCGCCCGAGATGGCCTGCAGGGTCGCCACCACCAGCCGCCTGATCCCGAAGGCCCGGTGGAGGGGGGCGGCCGACAGCGCCAGGCCGACCGTCGAGCAGTTCGGGTTGGTGACGATGAAGCCGCCGCCGCGCCATTTCTTCTTCTGCGCCTCGATCAGGTCGAGGTGGTCGGCGTTGACCTCCGGAATGAGCAGCGGCACGTCCGGATCCATCCGGTGGTTGCGCGAGTTGCTGACCACGGCGCAGCCGGCGCGCGCGAACTCCTCTTCGATGGGGCCGGCGACGGACGCATCGAGCCCCGAAAAAGCCACCCGGGCGTCGAGGCCGGGGCTGCACGGCACCACGACCATGTCGCGCGCCCACTCCGGGATCGGCTGCGGCAGGAACCAGCGCACCGCCTGGCCGTAGCGCTGTCCCGCCGAGCGCTCCGAGGCCGCCAGGGCCGAGACCCGGAACCAGGGGTGGCCGTCGAGCAGCTGGACGAACCGCTGGCCGACCGCCCCGGTCGCTCCCAGGATCGCCACCTGCATCCGCCTGTCCGCGCTCACTCCCTGCCTCCCGGTCCGAATTTCCGCCTCACGACGTCCCCGCGACGGCCCGCGCCACCTTGAGGATGTCGCCGAATGCTCCCGCCGCGGTCACCGCCGGGCCGGCCCCCGGCCCCATGACGACCAGCGGCCGCTCCCGGTACCGCCTCGTCTTGAACACGAAGATGTTCTCCGGCCCCGACAGCCTGCCGAGGGCGCTGTCCGCCGGGACCTCCTTCAGGGCCGCCCCGCAGGCGCCGTCGACCGAGGCGACGTACCGCAGGCGTATCCCCCGGGCGGCCGCTTCCTGCCACAGGCGCTTCATCCCGGAGTCCATGGCGGCCGTCTTCGCCAGGAACTTCGCCACGTCCCCCCGCCGATCGATGGGGCAGAACGGCTCCAGGCGGGCGTCGCCGGGCTCGATCGGAAGCCCCGCCTCGCGCGCCAGGATGAGCGCCTTGCGCAAGACGTCCTGCCCCGCGAGATCTTCGCGCGGATCCGGTTCCGTGTACCCCAAGTCCCTGGCGCGCGCAAGGACTTCAGAGAACTTTCCCCCGCCGTCCAGGGAGGCGCACAGGAAGTTCAGCGTCCCCGAGAAGCACCCCTCGACCGACTCCAGGCCGTCGCCGCTGTCCAGGAGCTCCCGCAGGGTTGAGATCACCGGCAGCCCCGCCCCCACGGTGACTTCGTACAGCCAGAAGCGGCGCTTCCGGCGCGCGGCCTCCCTGACGCGCCGGTAGTCGGCCAGCGGGCCGGCCAAAGGCTTCTTGTTGCAGGTCACGACGTGCAGTCCGGCGGCGAAGGCGTCGCAGTAGACGCCGGCCATCCCCTCCGCCGCGGTGGCGTCCACCAGGATCGCCATCCCGGAGAGGGCCCCGAGCGCCTGCCCGAGGATCTTCGCCCCGTCGATGCCCGCCCCGGCTTCAACCGTCCGCTTCCAGCGCGACAGGTCGATCCCGCCCGGATCGAAAACCCCCGACTTCCGGCCGGCGATGCCGGCGTACACCAGGTCGACCCCGAGACGCTCCAGGACCGCCGGCCGCTGATCCCGCACCTGCTCGATGAGCTCGGCACCCACGGTTCCTTTGCCGATCTGCACCAGGGAGAGACGAAGAGCGGCCATCAGCGTCCTCGCGTCCCGACCAGCCGCAGGTTGGTCCTGCGGCCGCGCCTCAGGGCGGCCCGGCCGACGTTGAGGCGATCGTGGATGGCGCGCACGCCCCGCTTCATGTCGCGCCCCTTGATGACCACGGTGATGTTGTACTCGGACGACCCCTGGGCGATCGCCACCACATTCACGCCGGCGTCCCCCAGGGCGCTGAAGACGCGTCCGGCGATGCCATGCTGCCCCTTCATCCCGGCGCCGACCACGGCGATGGAGCACATGCCGCGCTCCACAGTGATGCGGGCCACCTGCTCGCCCAAAAGGCCCCGGTCGCGAAAGTCCTTCTCCAGGGCCTTCAGGGTCTTCTCCAGGTCGCTCTGCATGATGGCGAAGGAGATGTTGTACTCGGAGGACGACATCGAGATCATGTAGATGTTCGTCCCGGCCAGGGCCACCGGGGTCAGGAGGCGCAGGATCATCCCCGGCTGGCCGAAGATCCCCGTGCCCTCGACGGTCACCAGCGCCATGCCGTCGATGCTGCTGACCAGGAGCGGCGCCGTGCCGCGCCCGGCCGGGCGGCTGGTGATGAGGGTCCCCGGCGCGTTCGGCTTGAAGGTGTTCTTGATCCGGATCGGGATGCCGGCCCGCCGCGCCGGCATCATCGTCTTCGGATGAATCACCTCGGCGCCGTAATGCGCCATCTCGGCCGCCTCCTGGTACGAGATGCGCGGCACCACCCGGGCGCTCTTCACGACGGCAGGGTCGGCGGTGCAGACACCGTCCACCTCCTTCCAGATCCAGACCTCCTTCGCCTTGAGCGCGCCGCCCAGGATCGCCGCGGTGTAGTCGGACCCGCTGCGGCCCAGAGTCGTCGTCGCCCCGCTTCGCGTCCGGCCTATGTAGCCGGTGACCACGGGCACGACCCCGGCGCGCACTCCCGGCAGGAGGCCCTTGCGCAGCCTGTGGCTGGTGGCCTCGAAATCGACCACGGCTGCGCCGTGGCTCTCGTCGGTGACGATGTGGTCGCGAGCGTCCGCATACTGCGCCCGCAGGCCGAGCGTTTTCAAGTGATCCGTGACGATGAGCGCCGCCAGCCGTTCGCCGAACGAGGAGATGAGGTCGAGGGAGCGCCGGCTCAGCTCGCGCAGCAGGAGCACCCCGTGGCAGACCCCTTCGAGCTCCGCGAACAGGGCGTCGATTCCCCGCTCCAGGGGGCTGCCCGATCCGTGGCTCACGCCCAAAAGGCGCGCCTCCCGCCGGTGTCGCCCGTGCAGCCGATCGAGACGGCGGCTCACGTCGCGCGGCAGGCCTGCGACCGAACCCTCGGCCAGGCCGATCAGCTCGTCGGTGACCCCCGCCATCGCGGACACGACGACCACTGGCTGCGAGCGGACGAACCGCCTGACGATCGATCCGACCTGCATGATCTGGGAGGCGCCCGCCAGCGACGTCCCGCCGAATTTCATGACAATCATCGCGCTCCCCACTCTTCCGATGGCACGCCCGTCCGCCCGCCGGAAATGAAAAAGGGGAGGACCGCTCCCTCCCCCTCGCAGACGATTTCGGATCGGAGCATTCGGGTTGCGGGAATTAGACCAGCGAAGCGCGCCCCGTGTCAACGCCCGGAGCGCCTATGTCCCGGCGCATGAAACGCTTAGCCCGTCCCGGCGGCGGTGAAAGCCGGCTCTTTTTCAGCGCCGCTCACGGGTTCCCCTGATCATTGCCCCCCTGGTTCTGCTGGCCGGGGACCTGCCCCGGATTCCAGCCGGGGGGGATCGTCTGCATCCCAGGATAGGCCGTGCCGGGCGGGCGGACGCTCTGGCGCCAGTCCTTCCCTCGCTGGATCCCGGTCCCTCCACTCTGGTTCGGGAACATCATGTCGCGCCTGCCCGCCCCGCCTCTGAACATTCCAGGCTGCGCCCCACCGCTAATCCCCCCGAGGGCCCCTCGGCCGCCGAAGCCGGGGCCCAGGGAACCGGGTGCACTGGGGCCTGTCGCCGGATTGCCCGGCTGCTGCAGCTGCTCACCCAGATCGAAGACGTGGAATTGCCAGGCGTCCACCTGCTCGTGGCCCTTGTAGATCTTGAAGGTGTCCGCGGCCGCCTTGCCGGTGGCGCGGCTGATGACGCCGATGATCGGCCAGCCGATCGGCGGCTCGCTCACGCTTTCTTCATCGCCCGACAGTTGTAGTTGCCCTTTGCCCCCAAATCCGGGACCGGTCGGCGGCACCATCGGCATGGCGCCGGACAGGGCGCCGGCGGGGAGCGACCCGGGCGGCATGCCCCCGGTCCCGGGCACGCCGGCGCCGAGCGGGTTCTGCTGCAGGGGCGTCACCCCCGGCATCTGCGACAGCGATCCGGTCCCGGCGCTCTCCCAGTCCGAGCCCCACTCTTTCTTGGCCTTCTCCTGGGCCTTCTGCGCCGCCTTCGGGTCGTACACCCCCTGGCCACCCGGCATCAGGTAGAGGAGCCCCCATTTGCCGTCCTTCACGATCGGGTCCTTGTACAGCTTGCGGATGTAACGCAGGCGACGGGGGCCCGGCTTGTTCAGGTCCTCGAGCCGCAGCGGGAATTGCCCGCCGTGCTCCTTGCGATAGGCGATGATCCCGAGCACGTACTGGTTGGCACGGAAGATCAGCTCCTCCTCGCTGTCGCGCCGCCAGGTCGTGGACCAGGCCTGCGCCGCGGCGGTCAGCGCGATCGCCCCCACCGCGATCACCACCATGAAGATGATCAGGATGGCGCCCGCTTCGCGCCGGTGCCTCTCATGATCGTGCATGTGCCGCCTCCCGCCGGGAGCTTACGGGTTGATTTGGTCCTCGATAAACCTGGAATCGCTCTCCACGCTGCCCGACGTTGCCTTCATGAAGCCGGTGCAGTTGGCGCCGCTAGGGAGGCATTTCGATTCGCAACTGGTCGTGCTGATGGTCAGTGTCGAGGTCGCCAGGCCAGTCGGGTCGGTCGTATCGGAGGCGGGGGTGAACGAGCCGGTGACGTCGGTCTCTGCGTTCGACCCGGTGAACGTGAAACTAATCAGGATGCCCTTGCACGGATCCCCGGCGGTGTCCGTGGCAACCGCCGATACGTCGAACGTCTTGTTGTTGCAGTCGGTGGTCAGCGGCAGCGAGGACGGGCTCAGGGCGATCACATTGAGCGCGCACGTGGCGGTCTGCAGCTGTAAGGTCTGTGTCGCCTTTCCCTATTTTGCCGTGATGGTCGGCGACTGCCGCGCCTCTCTCAAAACCGTAGTTGCGTTGCCGAAGGAGTCCGTCTCGATCGGCGTTCCCGCCGCCGGAGTCAGGGTTCCGGCCGTGGTCTGGAAGCGGACGTCCTGCCCGGGCAGAGGCACCCCAATGCTGTTGCTCACCGTCGCGATGACGGTGACCGGCTTGTTCGGGTCCTGAATCCCCCCGGCCAGCACGATGGTCGCCGGGTTGGCCGTCATGCTGATCGTCGCCCCGTCCGGCGCCACAACGTCCGATTCCTGACACCCCGACAGCGCGGCAGCCAGGAAGAGGGCCGCCGCCCACTGCGGATAACGCCTTGCAAGCCTCGTCATCGAGTCGACTCCTTTTCTGAATATACGCCCCGTCCGGGGCCGCAACAACGCCGAATTCTCCCGAACTCACCAGTCGGAGTAGCTGGTCCCGTCGAGGGCCTGGCCGTCCGCCCCGCTCTTCACGTCGATGATGCCGCCCGCCCCCTCGGTGTCCTCGTCGGTCGCCTCGGCCTGCACGGTCTGCCAGGTCTCCTCCGACCCGGTGATCGGGTCGACCGGGATCCTGCGCAGGTAGCCCTCCTCGACCAGGGCGTCGAGCGACTCGGGGTACTTCCCCTTGTCCGCGAAGTACTGGTCGATGACGTCGCGGATGGCGAAGAGGTCCTCCTTGAGCACCGCCTCCCTGGCCCTCTGGGGGGCGGTGCGGAGCTGCGCCGCGGCGATCCCGGCGATGATGCCGATGATGGCGATGACGATCAGCAGCTCGATCAGCGTGAACCCGCGCTCGCCCCGCGGGCTTTCCTTCCAGGCGTCGCCGTTTGCCATCTCACCAGTCCTTGTAGAGCGTCCCGTCCAGCGCCTTTTTGGACGAGGTCGTGAACACGTCGTAGACGTTCTCGTGCCCCCAGGACGACGAGTCCGGCTCGTCCTGGAACGAGCGCAGCCCCCAGTCCTGCGACTTGATCATCGGGTCGATCGGGACCCGCCTCAGGAACTTGATCTTCTGCCCGAGGGCCCCCGTCTTCTCGACGCCGTCGACCAGCGTCTCGAGGTCGGGCGGGTAGCACTCCGAATCAACCCCGGACTTCTGGATGACGCCGGTGTCGCAGAACTTCTTGTACTGGTCGATCGCCTGCCGCATGGTCCGGAGCGACCGGCGCAGCTCGAGCTCCTTCTGGCGCTTCACCGTGAACTTGGCGATCGGCACCAGCGCTGTGGCGAGGATCCCCAGAACGGCGATCGTCACGACGAGCTCGACCAGCGTCACGCCGGCCGGGCCGGACCGGCTGATCCTGCGCATGGTGGTGATCCGCCTGCCTCCTTTCACCGCCTACTGGCCTGGGACCGGTGTGACGTTCACCGTCATCCCCTGCCGGTTGAACGACAGCCGCTGGGCCGACGGGTCGAGGACCGAGATGTCGCTGAAGCTCAGGGTCGTCGCCCCGGCCTTCTTGGGATGGAACGTCAGGTCGATGAGCGCCCCCTGGCCGCTCACGCCGGGCCGGCTGCCCTCGCGCGACAGGCCGACGATGACCTCGTTCCCCCCCGATCCGAGCGTCGCGAGGACGAAGGTCGAGGCCCCGTCCTGCGACAGGAACGGCGACGACCTGGAGTAATTGATGAACTCCAGGGCCTGGGGGTCGAAGACGAGATGGAACGGCACGCTCCCGACGGCGTTCTTC